>CASUON010000095.1 GCA_949457475.1 uncultured Lachnospiraceae bacterium | reverse complement strand
GGACGGGCCTGCTGCCTGGTTCCGGCGTCCGGGATACAAAAATATTCACGGTTTGTTGGATAACAACCTATTATTTTTCTTTTGATAGTATATCCTGCATATCCCCACTCCGTGAAAAATAACAAATGATGCGAATGACAAACAAAATAGCCGAAAATTTGTCTTGACAAAAAACCCCCGTTCCTGTATATTTACAACAGCATCTGCATGAAGTAGATTTTGGGAATAGGAATTCCCACAACAATAGCATTTATCTTTTATTACCATTATATTAATATTCATATTTGTATTGCAGCATATATTATATTTCTGATCGTTTGCTGCAAAGACAACATAATAAACAACAATAATGCATTGAAAGGTATGTTCTGGAAACATACGGCGTTTCTGAAGAACGTTCAGCCGTCGTATGCGCGGTACTTTTCAATGTTTTTTTATTTTACAAATAATTTTACCTTGAAAAATTGCAAGCCGTTGTTTATATAATATACTTATTATTTACACTATTACTTGCATTTATCATTTACAGTTATGATTTACATTTATTATTTACAGCTATTTCATAGAAAGGAGCCGCCCACCATGCAGCATATCAAAAAATACTTCGCCCTAATCACCGCTTTTGCAGCGCTATTCCTGTTTGCCTCCTGCAGCGGCGGTTCTGATTCCAAGCCGGATGTAAATAACACTTCCCTTGCGCAAGAAGAAAACCATACGCTAGTATATGGCAGCGGCGATTATACACGTATCAACCCGGCAATGGAGGAACACGGCGAGATCAACCTTCTGCTTTTTGACGGATTGACGGCGCATGATGGAAATAACCAGGTCACCGCCGCACTGGCGAAAGACTGGACTTATGACAAAGCTGCATGCACCTATACGTTTCACCTCGCACAGGGCGTCAAATGGCATGACGGCGCAGACTTTACCGCAAACGACGTAAAATTTACAATCGAAGCAATTAAAGACCCTGAAAATGGCTCTGAAAACGCGCCCGATTTTGAAGATGTACAAAAGATTACCATAACGGACCCATACACCATCACTTTCCAGCTGGCTGCCCCAAACGCCGCTTTTTTAGATTATATGGCAATGCCGATCCTGCCTGAGCATCTGCTAAAAGGCGAAGATATGCAGACTTCGGACTTTTTCCGCAGTCCGGTCGGTACCGGCCCATATAAACTGGAGCAATGGGAGGAAGGCCAGGCAATCACACTCGTAAAAAACGACGACTATTTTAAAGGCGCGGCAAAGATCGACACCATTGTATTTAAAATCGTACCGGACGACAACGTAAAAGCTGTCCAGATGCAGTCCGGCGAGCTGGATTTGGCGCTCTTAACGCCGCGTGACACAGAAACATTTCAAGGAAAAGACGGCTACAAAATATACCATATGCAGACTTCGGACTACCGCGGTATTTTATTTAATTTCCGCCATGAATACTGGAAAACAAACCGGGATATTATCCCCGCCGTCTGTTATGCGCTCGACCGCCAATCCATTCTGGACGCCGTTGTGCTAGGCCGTGGCCTTGCCGCATATAGCCCGCTGCAACGCAATATTTATAACTGTGAAGACGTGGAGCACTACGACTATAACCCGCAAAAAGCAGAGCGGGCCTTACAACAAGCAGGCTGTACAAAAGCAGACGACGGATTTTATTACCGCGGCGGCGAAAAGCTCCATTTTATCCTTAGCGTCGCTGCCGGCGACCAGCTGCGTTTGGACATCGCACAAGCCGCAGCCCAGCAGCTAAAGGATATCGGTATTGACTGCCAGGTGGATATCCCATCACAAATTGACTGGAACGGGCAAATGGCATATTTGATTGGCTGGGGCAGCCCGTTTGACGCGGACGACCATACATACAAAGTATTCGGCAGCGGCAAAGCGTCCAACTATTCCGGCTATTCCAATGCAGCCGTCGACAAATACCTGCTGCAGGCACGCCAGTCCGACGACCCGAACATCCGGAAAAAAGCCTACGCAAACTTTCAAAAGGCTCTTTCCAAAGACCCTGCATTTGCGTTTATCTGCTATGTCGACGCGGATTATGTCGCAACGGATGCATTGGCGGGCATTTCCGAGCATACCGTTATGGGACACCACGGCGTTGGCATTTTCTGGAATATAACAGATTGGACAATGAAAGGAACCATGTAATATGGAAGAGCTTTTGAAACTTGACAACCTTTCTGTCTGTTTCCACACACCACAAGGGGATATCCATGCCGTACGGAATGTCTCCTTCTCGCTGCATCCAAAAGAAATACTTGCAATCGTAGGCGAGTCTGGGTGCGGAAAGAGCACTCTATGTAAATGCATCCTAAAACTGCTGCCTAATACAGCGGAAATCACCGGGGGTACGATCATCGCAAACGGCGTGGACATTACGCATTACCATGAAAAACAGATGCAAAAACTGCGCGGAAAGCTGTTTTCCATCGTACTGCAAGACCCCCTGGCCGCACTTAACCCGTCGATCCCAGTTGGGCGCCAGATTACAGAAGCTGTACGTATCCACCATCCGTCTATGACAAAACAAGAAATTCGTAAGCGTGTCTTAGACCTGATGCGGCTAACCGGCATGCCAGACCCAGATGCGCAATATACAAAATATCCGCACCACCTCTCCGGCGGTATGCGCCAGCGGAGCGTCCTGGCAGCTGCATTGGCATCCGGCCCAAACATCTTGCTCGCAGACGAACCAACGACAGCGCTAGACGTCACGATCCAGGCGCAGATACTCGACCTGCTGCAAAAAATTCAAAAACAGACGCATACCGCCATGCTCCTGGTAACGCATGACCTTGGCGTCGTAGCGCGCATCGCTGACCGTGTCGCAATCATGTATGCGGGAAAAATCGTGGAAATCGGCACAGCTGAAGAAATCTTTTATAAGCCGCGCCACCCATATACATGGGGGCTGCTGCGTGCCCTTCCTTATTATGCCAAAGAAAACGAAACGCTCTGCCCAATCCCCGGTATGCCGCCAAACCTCCTGCATCCGCCAAAGGGGGACGCATTTGCCTGTCGCAACGCATACGCAATGGCAATTGATTATGAACAGGAACCCCCTATGTTCCAGCTCAGCGATACGCATTTTGCCGCCACATGGCTGCTGGACAAGCGAGCGCCTGCTGTCCGGCCTCTGGTTGCGGACAACCGGCTGCGTATGTCCGCCCCTTTCATGGACTACAATGATATTCTTTTAGACGTTCATCGGCTGTCCTATGATTTTCATATTGGAAACAAACAGGTTGTCCATGCCCTGGACAATGTTTCTTTTCAAATTTGCAAAGGCGAAATTTTCGGGCTGGTCGGCGAATCCGGCTGCGGAAAGTCCACGGTGGCACGGTGCATCATGAACATTTACCATCCATTATCCGGGGCTGTCTATTACAAAGGCATAAATACTTGTGATCGCGCGCAGCGACGTCAGCATAAAAGACTGCTGCAGACGACGCGCCAGATTATATTCCAGGATTCTTCCTCCAGCCTAAACCCGCACATGAAAGTAGCGGATATTATCGCAGAACCACTGGCGATCAGCCGCAAGGCGCCGCCCCACGGTTCCCTGCGCGCAGAAGCTCAATTCCAGCTTGGCCGCACCGGCATGGATGTTTCCTATCTGGACTATTATCCGCCTGCGCTTTCCGGCGGCATGCGCCAACGGGTTGCGATCGCCCGCGCACTGGCAATGGAACCGGAACTGCTTATCGCGGATGAGCCAACTGCTTCTTTAGATGTTTCTGTCCAGGCACAGATTTTAAACCTATTTAAACATCTGCAAAAAGAGCATGGATTCTCGTTTCTATTTATTGCACACGACCTATCCGCTGTCCGCTATTTGTGCGACCGCGTTGGCGTTATGTACCGGGGGCGGATCGTAGAAATCGCACCCGTCAAAGAACTGTTCGAACATCCGCTGCATCCATATACGAAAGCGCTCCTGTCCGCAATCCCCGTGCCCGATCCGACGCATGGGCGCAAACAGCCGCCGCATGCGTTCCAACCAGCGGATGCCTTCCCGGATGGGGATCTACGTCCTATTTCGCCGGAACATTTTGTATCCTGCCAAAACCTAGAATGCCCTTCGCTTTGTTGAGGGGTTTAAACAGTAATTTGCAAAAACTTCTGTATTGGACCACAGGGCTGGGAATGCCCTTCGCTTCGTTGGTGACTTTAGAAACCAGATTGTATTTGTTAGATATATAACTACGCCCCTATATGGAAAAGGTGGATAATCTATGGAATCATTCGGTAAATTTTTTACAAATTATATTACGAAATTATATATGAAGTTTCCTACTATGTACGCCGCAAAGGCTGTAAAAAAGCTACTGTCTTTTGCGGCCAGCATACTCTTGCTGTCTGTCCTTGTGTTTTATGCCGCCCGCCTTGCCCCTGGCGACCCGCTTGTTTCCTATTATGGCGACCGTGTAGAAAAAATGGATGCACAACAGCGCCAATGGGCGGAAGACAAATTGGGATTGAACGCTCCAATCTGGACACAATATGTCCGCTGGCTTACCAGGGCTATACATGGCGATTTTGGAATCTCCTACAAATACAAAACGGACGTGCTTGATATAATCAAAGGCCGGATGCAAAACACTCTGCTTTTGGGCGGCGTCGGTTTTTTGCTGATTTTCACGCTCGCACTCTTGCTCGGCGTGTTATGCGCTTACTTGGAAGGCCGGCTGGCGGATCGCATAATCTGCAGGGTTGGCGTGATTAGCAGCTGCATCCCGGAATTCTGGCTTGCGCTTCTTTTCATCCTGTTGTTTTCTGTCCATCTGCGTCTGTTGCCAAGCAGCGGCGCATACGATATCGGAAAAGAACACGACCCTGCCAACCGGCTGCTACACTTGGCGCTGCCTTTGGCGCTCGTAGTCCTAAGCCACTTATGGTACTGCGCCTATATTATCCGCAATAACATCGTATCAGAAATACGCGCGGACTATGTGCTGCTGGCAAAAGCAAAAGGACTGGGGCGGCGAGATATTTTAATGCGCCACTGCCTGCGCAACGTGCTGCCTTCTTATTTCAGCCTGATGGCGGTTTCTGTCCCCCATATACTGGGCGGTACATATATCATTGAAACCGTATGTTCCTACCCTGGGCTTGGCACGCTGTCTTATGAAAGCGCACGGTATAAAGATTACAATCTATTAATGGTGCTTTGCATCCTCTCCGGCGCGCTTGTAATGATATGCAGCCTTGCTGCAAATGCTGTCAATAGGAAAGGATTTTATGATTGAAGGACTATAAAAGAAAAGATCACGTATTCGAAAATGATACATTAGGGAGCCATATATGCGAAGACTCTAGATTTACGTTTACAAATGGCAGCCGCCCTGAAAGCCTTCCCTCAGAGGAACCGCATTACACAACTATGGTTCGGCAGCATGCACCCTGGCTTTCGGCTTTTTTCCTTGTCATAATCATTCTCGGGTGCGCCTGCTGTGAACTTTTTATCCCAAAAGACCCTGCTTGCATTGATTTGGCAAACTGCAACGTCCCACCAAACCGGGAATTCTGGTTCGGCACCGATACCATGGGGCGCGACCTATTTTCCGTAATATGGTACGGCGGCAGATTGTCGCTGTTCATCGGTTTTGCTGCCACCGCAATATCCACTGGGGCTGCCATCTTATACGGCACTGTCTGCGGCCTTGCCCCGGCCTGGCTGGACGCCCTGTTGATGCGTCTGTCAGAACTGTTGTTAAGCGTCCCAAACCTGCTATTTATTATTTTCTTACAGGCAATCTGTGGGGATGCCAACGCCATAACCCTTGCAGCCGTTATCGGCATGACCGGGTGGTTTAGCATGGCGAAAGTCATCCGCACCGAAGTCCGGCAAATCCGAAGCAGCGGATATGTCACTGCCGCAAAGTGTATGGGCGGCAGTTTTTTCCATATTCTTGTACGCCATCTGTTGCCAAATTTTCTTTCTTCGATTATGTTTATGATTGTAATGAATATCCGTAGCGCCATCGCCGCTGAAGCAACTTTGAGTTTTATGGGGCTAGGGTTGCCGCCAGAAATCATTTCCTGGGGAAGTATGCTGTCGCTATCGCAACGCGCGCTGACAAACGGCAGCTGGTGGATGATCGTCATCCCGGGCTTATTTCTAGTCGCAACGCTTGTATGCGTTACAGATATTGGGAATTATTTACAAAAGCGTTTGAACCATGGGCAACGTAATTTATAATGTTCCTTGCTCCCATTACAACCGGATATCCCTTGCATAAGAATAGGAAATAACCTCCCCTTGTTTTGTCAACGCATACCCCTTCTCCTGATGGGAATAATTTGAGATTTCTGCAGAACCAAAATCCGCAAATTTATCCGCTATCCGTTCAAGCACCGCAAGCTCCGCTTCTGTAAGCGCCTCCTGTGGAATCTCGCTGTCCGGTATTACCTGGTGCTTTTCATAGCCATGGTCAAACACTACTTCGATATGCGCTATGTGGTCAGCTTCCATCATGCCAAACAGCATATCATAATTTTGTGGGACGGGACCATAAGTAAGATGGACATACTTGGCGCCGGATATGGAACTGCCATACTTTTGATAAAAAACCATGTCAGAATAGTTTAGCAATTTCAGCAGTTTGACTTTTTGCAGTCCGGCGCATTTTTTTGCAAAAAACAAAACCATCGCACAGAATTTTTCATAATCAAATGATTTAAACCCATTTTCAACCGACGGCATTTCCGTGAAAAACAGTGGGGCTATTTTTTTACCCGTATGATATCCACAGTCGTGTTCCAGATTTTCGACAGCCGTCAGCAGCTTCTCCTTGCGCCTTTCATCAATCAAAATTTCATTCTCTGCCAGATATGCCCTCATATTTTCCGGGGTACGTAAAAACAGCAACAAACTGTTATGGGCTTTATCCTGAATGGCGCCATTTTCATATCTATGGATGGTTTTATCCCCCCAGTTTAGAAGTTTTGCAAAACTCCTCTGGCTAAGCCCATACTGCTCTCTGATCTTTTTAATCTCTTCTGGCAGCAGCAGCTTGTGTTTCGTACGGTATTTATTATATGCATGCAAAAGCGTCACACTGTCCAGCTCTTCACAATAAAATTCTTCCCCGCACTCCGGACATACCAAAACGCGCGCATCCACCTCGACTTGTTCTGTACACACTTCATAGATTTCTTTTTTCGTTATCACTTTTGCATCAACTTCTTTTGCGCATACCTCACAATATTTTCGCAATGACGGCCACCTCCCTATTCCTGTACAAACGCATCCTCGTGGAATCCCAAGCATTTCAAGACGTCCCCTCCATTTTGCCATACAATTTTCACCTTTATATAAAACGGCTTGCCGTCAATATACTTTTTAAACTCCCAGACCTGTCCTCCCCTGTCCATATCCAGGTCCTGTTTTGGCCCTTTATAATAATCGCAAACGGACAATGCCAAAATTTCCTCCTTTGCATCAGCAATCGTAATACCATGCCGCGCCAATGCCTGCATATTCTTTCTCCTTGGCACAAAGTCATATTTCCCCATAGATACGAGCGTTTTTACCCGTTCCAGAAATGCCGCGATCTCTAATGTGCTTGCCTGAAAACCCACTTATCCACCCCCATAGTTTTATATTATATCCATTTTTTTCATTTGTCAAGCATAACACGGTCATATAACCGCATTTTTTCTTAAAATAAATAACCTCGATTATTAGCGGTATCTATCCGAACGTTTCACCCGAATGACTGCTATTTTGCATGTACAACATGTTACTTTTCATGGGGTGGGGATATCCCTTAAAATGAGAACTGATAGGTTATTATCCAGAAGTTAAATTCTAGAACAGTTTTTAAGTTTTGTGCTACCCGGACGCTGGAACCAGGCCGCAAGCCCTCCCGGATGTTCCGCTTGCTGCCTGGTTCCGGCGTCTGGGATACAAAATATAGTATATTCAGCATATCCCCACCCCGTAAAAAGTAACTACAACATTTCCCAACACTTTTACAAGCTATACAGCATATTGACAACCTCATAAAAAGGTGTAGAATTTTAAGAAACTGCCGTTACAAAAAACGGGCTTTTTCATTCCGTTATCGCTTAATACAGGAGGTAACTATGATCCAAATTCCGATGAAAGCAAAAGCTCCCCTTGACCAGGGATGCCTACTGCAGCTAAATACGCCCAGCCGTAACAGCGTTTTGACCGCTGAAACGGTCACAGCGCTCAACAAGCCGGCCAGCCAATCTTTCTACCCGTCTAACAGCTGGGGCAACTGCTCCCAAAATACCCGGCCGACCGCTACACAACAAGCGCGCACAGCGAACCAGCACACCGTTTCGCAACAAGCGCGCACGGCGAACCAACACACTGTTTCGCAACAAGCGTGCACGGCGAACCAGCACACCGTTTCGCAACAAGCGCGCCCAGCAAGCCAGCATACAGTTTCGCAACGAACGCGCAATACAGGCCAACGCATTACTCCGCAGCAAGCGCACACGTCCGGCCATCCAGCCTCCGTCCCGCCACAGATGCCGTTGCCAGCATTTACAAAGCCGCTTCGAAAGGGGCAGAAAGCGGCGCTTGCAGCCGGAAAAAACCTGTTGTCCGTGCGGGCATGTTTTGGCTGGAATAGCACAAACCCTGCCTGCGACGTAGATGTGTCCGCCTTTTTACTTGGAGCCAACGGTAAAGTGCTCGGAGATTCCTGGTTCGTTTTTTACGGGCAGGCCGAGAGCCCAGACCGCAGCACCCGTTTTTCCAATGTCCAGGCTGGCGACCGGGAAATGATTTCTATTGATTTCACTAAATTAAATCCAAAAGTAAAAAAGATAGTATTTGTCTTAACGATTAATGAAGCGTTTGACAAAAAACTACATTTTGATATGTTAAAAGACGCCTATGTCCGCATCCTTGACAATCGGAACGCAGAACTTGCCAGTTTTTTAATGACCGACTATTATGCAAATGTCATATCTATGATGATCGGAGAAATCTACGAATATAACGGCAGCTGGAAATTTAACGCGGTTGGAAACGGCGTTGCAAAAGACCTTGCCGGATTATGCGCCCTATATGGCGTACAGGTAACAGATTAAAACAGACAGCCAAATGCCATACAAGGAGGGCAGACTATGTTAACTTTTGAAACCATTAATGAATTGACGTTGAAAGTCACCTGCACCGGAAACGATGTGCTTTTTACAAAAGCCGGCTCTTTTATTGCCGGAGACAGCCCAGGCAGCAAAAACTACAAATTTGAAAAACTGCTGCTCGGGCCGCAGAACAGCCTTGCGCAGGCTGCACTTGGTTCTCTGCTGCGCCGCGTGACAAAGGAAAACATCCCGTTAATGAAAGTGACGATGAACGGCGATTCCGTTACTTACTATGCTAATTACAGCCAGCACGTCGTCATCTACCGCCTGGCAGTCGGGGAATGCATCTCGGTAGAATCCGAAAATATACTGGCGTTTACCCAGGACTGCAAATATGACGTGCGTTTTATCGGCAGCGGCGTCATCTCCCAGAAAGGCCTTGCAACTTCCGTGCTGACTGGGACTGGAAACCAGGCGTACGTAGCCGTCCTGTCCGATGGGAACCCAATCGTCTTAAGCAACCTTACAAGCGGCAATACCATTTCCGTAGACCCGGACGCGGTCATTTGTTGGATGGGGAAATCCGGCTACTGCGATCCGCAGATCCGGACAGACTTGTCCTGGAAAAACCTTATCGGCCAAGCTTCGGGCGAATCCTATGCGTTTGAATGGAGTGGAAACCAGCCGGTTTCCGTAATTGTTCAGCCAACCGAACGCCGCGGCGGTATACGTGTTGGCATAGATTAACATAATTCCACACACTTACAAAAAAAAGCAGACACGATTAAGCTCAGCTGCTATCCACGGGGGCTGCAAACCGGCTCATCCGCAGGACATATTCCAGCATCCACTCAGAAAAAACACCTTCTGCCTGTGTCATGACCGCCCTGCGCGCCGATGAAAGTCTCCTTTTATCTGCTTTTGCGGCGATTTCCATCGGCGCGGCCGCATAATCTGCGCATGCAAGCATCGGGATGTCGAATTCGCTATCGCCCGCCGCAATGGTAAGCTCCGCCCCCAGCTGGGCGGTAAGCCGCTTTAAGCCATTTCCTTTATTCATTGCTACAGGCACGACGTAGACTTTCATTCCGTTGCAAAACACATCCACGACAGATGTGTCCAGATATTCAGCCAGCCGCTTTGCAGACGCCTGCGGCTGGCTGCTTTTTGTAAACAAAAACAAATCCTGGATGTTCCTTACCTCAAAGCTACGGTATCTATCCTCTTCCAGCAGCTTTTGCGCCTTCTCCAGCTGCGGCGCACTATCCGCGACCAGTTCCAGCGATTCCTTATACCACGTTTGTTCTATCTTACCACCGCACAATAATATACCGCCATTACAGGTCAGCGCATATGGTATGCTACCGACGCCAAGCCGAATCCTGCGGTATTGCTCCAATGTCCTTGTTGTAACAGGAACGACTGTCATTTTTGTTAAAACTTCTTTTAATAAAGTATCTGTACGTTGTGTAATATATGATATTTCCCGCCCTTCATAAACTTCCACGCATCGTTTCGCACGCCCGATATCATGCTTATACGAATACAGTAGCGTATTGTCCAAATCCGTAAAAAAAACAATTTTCATGTCCTCTCCCGTCCTTATGCCTGCGGAAACTTTACGCTGACCGTCGTTCCAGCCCCCTCTTGGCTGTCCAGTATAATTTCCGCATGGTGCACTTTGGCGATGTGCTTTACAATTGCCAGCCCAAGCCCCGTACCGCCGGTCTTCTTTGACCTGCTCTTATCCACGCGGAAAAAACGTTCAAATACCCGTTTTTGATATTTGTCCGCAATCCCGATGCCGTCGTCCCGGATAACC
>CASUON010000094.1 GCA_949457475.1 uncultured Lachnospiraceae bacterium | reverse complement strand
GGAGGTCATGCGCCGGTCGCTTGCCAATATCCGCAGTTTTCATGAAAAACAGCGCCAGAATTCCTGGTTCGAGACAAAAAACAACGGGGTCATCCTTGGGCAGCGGGTAACGCCGCTAGGCACCGCGGGCGTCTATGTGCCTGGCGGCAAAGCGGCATATCCTTCTTCCGTACTGATGAACGTCGTCCCAGCAAAAGTCGCCGGCGTATCAAAGATCATTATGCTGACGCCGCCTGGAAAGGACGGGCGCGTTACGCCGTCCACACTGGTAGCCGCCAAAGAAGCAGGCGTAGATGAAATATACAAAGCTGGCGGCGCGCAGGCAATAGCAGCCATGGCATTCGGGACGCAGAGCATCCCAAAAGTGGATAAGATCGTAGGGCCAGGCAATATCTATGTAGCGCTGGCCAAAAAAGCAGTGTTTGGCTACGTCAGCATCGATTCGATCGCAGGGCCAAGCGAAATACTCGTACTCGCGGATGAAACGGCAAATCCGAGATATGTGGCGGCAGACTTATTATCCCAGGCGGAGCACGATGAAATGGCTTCCGCGATTTTAATTACAACGTCAAAGCAGCTTGCTGAACAGGTTTCCGAAGAAGCAGCGCGTTTTACAGCAAAGCTGTCCCGTCAGGAGATCATCCAAAAGTCGCTCGACCAGTACGGGTATATTTTAGTTGCCGAAAACATGGAAGACGCGGTTGCGGCAGCTAACGAAATCGCATCTGAACATATGGAAATCGTAACCGCGGACCCGTTCGCTGTAATGACAAAAATCCGCAACGCTGGGGCAATCTTTTTGGGCACCTACAGTTCGGAGCCGCTGGGCGATTATTATGCGGGGCCAAACCATGTGCTTCCGACCAACGGCACTGCAAAATTCTTTTCAGCTTTAAGCGTAGATGATTTCATAAAGAAAACAAGCATCGTTTCTTATTCCAGGGAAGCATTGGAGCCGGTATACCAGGATATTGTACAATTTGCGGAAAATGAGCAGCTGACGGCGCATGCAAATTCCATACGGGTACGTTTTGAAGACTAATAGCAGCTGATACGCCGGCTTGCGGCAGAATGGCGTGAAGCGCCCGCGCTACGGCAGCGTTTTTTGCATACTTAAGGAACTGTCCCGAAATAACTTCCCTGTAGCCCGCAGGGGTTTTCTTCGAAAGTGCCGCTTGAAAATTAGGCGTATAGTGGGCTATGTAACTGATTTTTAAGCGACGCTATCGGAGAAAAAGACAAGGATATGGGAAGTTATTTTGGGACAGTTCCTTAGGACAAAGGAGGTGCAATTTTATGGAACAGAAAATATTAGCGGCAACACTTTATTTAAAAGACGGCGTCCCGGTAAAAAGCCCGGACGACCTGGCATCCGCGGGAGATTTAAAATTCCTCGCAAAATCGTATAACGACGGCGGTATTGATAAAATTTTCGTATTTGACCTGTCGGACAACGACGAAGAACACGAAAAAAATATCTATACAATGAAAGAATTAAACCGCCTCATCGACATCCCGACTTGCGGCGGCGGGCATATCAAGCGGCTGGAAGACATAAAAAAATTGCTGTACGCCGGATGCAAGCAGGTAATTATCAACGCATCCAAACCATATTGTTTTGAACTGGTGGCTGAAGGCAGCGCCCGGTTTGGCAATGAAAAAATATTAGTTTCTGTCAAAAACGTAGACTTTGTATTTAAGCACAAAGCTGTGATTAAGGAAAAAATCCATGAGCTGCTCGTTATGGACGCGGCCTTGTTAGATTCGATCGACAACTTGACTGATACGCAGTATGTCGCATTATGCGAAGAAAATGAACTGGACAAGATGTTAAACATTTTAAACCGTGAAAATTCCCGCGGCGTATACGGCAGTTTTTTAAACGACCTGGATACCGACGTCATGGAATTAAAATCCACGCTCTCCGAGCGCGGCATCATAATGGACAATTTTGAACCAGAACTGAAATGGAGCGATTTCAAATTGAACCCGCAAGGGCTGATTCCAGTCATCGCCCAGGACTACCGTACCGCGGAAGTTTTGATGCTCGCCTATATGAACGAAGAAGCGTACAACAAGACTATCAAGACTGGAAAGATGACGTATTACAGCAGGAGCCGCCAGGAATTGTGGGTCAAGGGCGGCGTCTCCGGCCATACCCAGTATGTCAAATCACTGATGGCAGACTGCGACCGGGACACTATACTAGCAAAAGTATCGCAGGTTGGCAACGCCTGCCATACCGGCAGCTACAGCTGCTTTTTCAATGAGATCGTCTCCAAAGAATATACGGAAAAAAATCCGCTAAAAGTATTTGAGCATGAATACGACCTTATTATGAAGCGTAAGGAAAGTCCAAAAGAAGGCTCTTATACAAACTACCTGTTTGACAAAGGGCTGGATAAAATTTTAAAAAAGATCGGCGAAGAAGCGACCGAAATCGTAATTGCCGCAAAAAACCCAGATCCGGAAGAAATCAAATACGAAGCGGCGGATTTTTTGTATCATTTAATGGTATTGATGGCAGAAAAAGGGCTGACTTGGGAAGATATCACACGGGAAATTTCCCAACGCTGACGCCTGGTGCATGCAGCATTTCAGGCATAGCCGATAACCTGTCTGCATAAGATATAGCAAGTTTTATTTTTGAAATAGTGGGAGTTTTGATCTTATGATGCAAAATGATTATGCACAGGCAAGGAAACAGTATGTGGAAGAAGTGCGGCGTTCCTTCCGGCATGCGCAAGAAGACGATTACGAAGAAGATGAGCCAGTCTCTGTTAGCGTTTCTTTTTTGAAAGTGCGCCTGCTAATTTCGGCCTGTATTTTTGCCGCGTTTATCTTATGCGACCGTACCGGCAGCCAGTTTTACCATTATACAACAGAAGAAGTAATCTCCATGCTGCAGGAAGAACGTTTCCAGCCGCAGCTGGATAGCATCCGCGAAGCGTGGACGTCAATCACACAAAAACCGCAGGATAAGCGGTAAACATAGCGCGTAAGTAGCTATTGCCAAAAGCAGCTACCTACGCGCTATGTTCGTTCTGCTGCAACTTTTGATTTTTTCTTAATAATTTGTATATTACCAGTTTTGTCTTGTTGCACAGAATATCTGTACGATTGTCAGAATACAGACGGTTGCCATGCAAAGCATCAAAAAGCATACGGGTAAACACAGGTTCTGGTGAATCAGCTCTACCATGCTGACAGCTCGGGACAGCGATAAAACCCTGAAAGGGGGAATACCAATAATTTCTCCAAGCAGGGAAGGGAGCAGGATAGATGAACAAATCAGGGCAGAGCTTTCTATTCTGCCTGTAATGGCAGAAAGAAACAGGATGAAAAGGCTGCAAATAAGAAGCATCAGAAATCGCAATGCATTTAGTAAAATAAAAAATGTACGGATAGAGACTGGCAGGGGGAAGTCAGCAAATAAAGCAAGGCTCTGTATCGGCGCTGACAAGCTGGAAAGTGTATATGTCATAAAAAAGACCCTTGCTTCCCATCCATAAGCAATGCCCCATACGGTCATGCTCACAACAGCGGCTAATAGGATTTTTCGAAATAACAATGGGGAGCGGCCATGTATAGTTGAAAATAAAAGCTTTTTCATGCCGGACTGCTTTTCGTATGTAAAACAGCCTGATAAAAGGAGGGCTAACGAAAAAACAGCTGTCATAGCCACTGCCTGCCGGCTGCTTTCTCCGTTTTCCCCCCAAAGGCTTTCGTATGGAGATTCATTCAGCAGCCAGAGTGGCCGGCCAATACTTTTTTCCAGTTTTTTTAGCTCGGCAGTACGTGTTTTCACCAGGTCAAGCGCTTCCTGTTTGATTAATGCAGCTTCGTATGCCGTTTCATATACATGAAATTGTGCATATTCTAAAACGCCAGATTGATAACGGGTTTTTGCGGCATTATATTTTGTGATCTCTGTATCCAGTTTTTCCTGCTCTGCAACAATTTTGGAATCTAATTCCGTACCTAATCTGCCTTCTAAAATTTTCGTATATTGTTTTGCTGCAGCTTCCTGCAGTGTATGATTATTCGCAGGGTGGAGAAATGTGGATCCGGATACAGACCAGACCAGGAAGGCTAGTATGAGGATTCCTTTCTGGATAAACAGGGATTTATAAACTTCAAATCCAAACAGATGGAGCCGGCTGTGTATCCGGTCTGTTCGGATTTGTATCGCAGTGATCATGGTATCGATCCGTGATTCACGGGCTATCGGTTTTTTGTGCGTACATACAGCTACAATGCCTGCAAAAAGCAGGACGAGCATTGGCAGCATACCTGCAAGGGAAATTTCCCTGATGCCAAAAGGATATCCAAACAGGCTGATGTTCAGGTAATTGGTGTACAAGGCCGAAAGGTTTACGTATGTAAAAAGGTTCAAATATTTGAAAACATTAAAACTGCCCTGGACTGGAAGGTAGGTGTATAAAAGAAATTCTAAGCCTGCTGCCAGTGAGGAGAAAATTAACGTGTATTTTACATTGGAGGCGGCAGACAGAAGAAGCCAGCAGAATAGAGCCAGGAAAAATGCAGTCTCAATCCGGATGCATGTGTATTGTATTATAAAATTTCCGAATGTTATTCTTACTGGCAGTTTCATAAACAGCGGAGATGACTGCACCGCACGGCCGAGTGTGCCAAATCCTCCGTAAATGGATGTAGCCAGTGCTAAATTGCAGCCATATAAAATCAGTGTTGCTATGATACTGGAGCCAAACAATATCCCAGACCGGATCATTCCAAGCCGGATGCGTCCTCCAGGGCTGCTGTGGATAATACCCCATAGCCCAATTTTGCGTTCATCTAAAAAAGATAGGATAATCGGAAACAGGAATAACAGAAGGAGATAATCAGTAAAGTGGCAGGTAAAAAAAGCTTCCAGAGCCCCGTTTTTATCTATTGATATTTTAGTGCTGTTCAATGTTTCAAATTGAGAGGCTGTTTTTAGCATATTTCGTTGTGTGAAGCTATCCTCTTTGCTAAAGATAGAAAAGGACAGGGCGTTCGTTTTATTGTCTTTTATTTTTTGAAGGTAAGCTTCAAAATGCTCCCGGTATTCGAGCTGTGCCATGAGTGTGCGGATGGCAACCAGATCCTGCTGTCCGCTTTTGGTTAATTCCGGCATTTCCAACAAGTGCTTTTCCGTTTCCGATAATGACCAGGCTGCTTTGTCAGAAGGTTTTTCCTGGTACCATGCAAGCCATTTATCATAAGTATCCAGGCATGCTTTTGCGTCCAAACCGGATATTCTAAAATCATTTTCAAGAAAATCCTCTAGTGAAACACGGGCAGCGCCAAGTGATAAATCCATTCTATAGTCATTAGATTCCTGTTCCTTGTAGAACATAAATGCATTCATCAGCATTATGATGATCATGAAAATCCATAGACGGGGGTTTGTAAAGATTCGTTTTATTTCTTGCATATGTAAATTCTCCTAGTCTATATAAATATTGACGGTTTTAATCCAAATAGTAAAGGTACACATCTTCCAATGTAAGGCGGTCCGAGCTTAGGCGGCCGTTTTTAGGCAGGCTGTCACCGATAATCCTTGCCGCCATTTTTCCGTGCCTGACAGACAGGTTGCCTACTTTATAGTCCTGCTGCCATTTTTCCGCGTCTTGCGGGCATATGGATACCTCGCAGACCTTATCGGCCACGCTGTCCAAAAGTTCTTCCGGGGTTCCAGATCCCACAAGGGTTCCATGCTTCATCATCAGAATCTGGTCTGAAATGGACTCAATATCGCTGACAATATGAGTTGCCAGTAACACAATACGTTTTTGTGAAATGGATGATATAAAATTCCGGATACGGATGCGTTCTTTTGGATCTAGGCCAGCTGTCGGTTCATCCAAAATGATCACTTTTGGGTTTCCAAGCATGGCCTGTGCTAACAGTACCCGTTGTTTCATTCCTCCGGAAAATCCGCCCAGTTTCTTATGGCGTACTGATGTCAGCCCTGTAACATCCAGTAAATAATCAGCCTCGCTCCTGGCCTGTTTTTTCCGAATCCCCTTTAGTTCTGCTATATAGAACAGGAAGCTTTCCGCTGTCATATGTTCATAGAATCCCTGCTGCTGCGGCATATAGCCTATGTTTTTCCGCCATTCTTTACCCATTTTCAGGATATCCGTCCCGTTAAACAGAATCCTGCCGCTATCTCTGGGCAGGTTATCTGTTAAAAGGTTCATCATGGTGCTCTTTCCGGCCCCATTGGCGCCAAGTATGCCATAGATACCGGGTTCGAATGTATAGTTTAAATTGTTAAGGGCCACAAATTCTCCAAAATGTTTTGTCAGATTTTCTATTTCAAGTTTCATGATCTGTCCTCCATTTGCGATTTCATTCATGTTTTTTCCATTTATAAACCTGTGTAATTTCGCCAGATTTAATATCTATGCAGCATAGGGCCAGACGGGTGTCCGGATAAGACACTCCATCCACGAAATCCTTCCATGTAGTCGCATTGGCAAGAAAGTAGATATCGTCTCCAGAACAGAAGACCATCTCGTAATGGTTTGTATCCGTTTTTTTAGTAAATGTTTTTAAGGAGAGTTTTTTTATAAAAGTCCCGTCCAATCCGTAAACAAAAATCGTGTCTCCTCCAGTCCGGAAATTATCAGATATGCGGATACTGTCCTTGTTCACCAGCTTGTCATTCACCACGCAGATATACTGGTCAGAAAATATGGCTGTTCCATATTTCGTTTTTCTGCTGACTTTTGCCAGTTTTTCATTTTTTCCATTATCCAGGTTTGCCCGCCAGAGATCACCGCCGGAAAGATAAAAGTATAAATAGCCGTTTGTTAAGTACCACTGGCTGACAGATACGCCTGTAGTTTCCCATGTACCTGCTTCGGAAGCATCAGGTGTTTGCCAAAGTTTTTTAGTTTTTTTGATTATCATTTCGTGTTTTTTCTTCAAATATTTTTTCTGCCTGTTGGATATCTTCTCCAAGGGGGGCACGGTATAATGCATTGTTGCAGGCAAAATAGACATATCCTTTATGGATGATGGGTGATGAGATATACCCCGAGTCGTTAGCGCCAGGGGTGACTTCTAGCGCTTGGATGGCATGATGTTTTGTTCCGTCAGGCTCCATGGAGTAGAGAAGTGTTCCGCAGTCTCTATAAGATCCGTTTTTCAGCACATAGTCATTATTTGTATAATACAATGCCCCATTAGAATGTGATAAACTGGAACAGAAAATCCATGCATTGCAGGTATCGTCCTGATGTGTGCATTCTGGTTTTGAGCAGAGAATAGCAGCAGATTTTGTTTCCCGGTCTATATAATAGGCAAACGCATCATATTGGAAGTAATATCCATGCCTGGCTTCGCACGTATAAGGAATCGCGCTTGCGGTACTTTGATGCATGTTTTTTTGGAAGGAATCTCCGTACTCTGTAGCCGGTTTGCTTATGCCACTAGATGGTTTACTACTTTTTTCAGTGCATCCTGACAGAAGCAGGACAAGGATAAGAATTGCCATAAAACTGATTATTTTTTTTGCGTTTTTTTTCATAATTTAATCTCCTTCGATATGTTAATATATTTTTGAATAAAAGTATTATAGATGTGGATTCTTAACTTTTTCTAAAATAGGGATATGTTTTATTATTTAATTTTGTGTATCGCAATCCCTTTTATCCATATATTTTTTTAGGTATAATCAACATGTTAATAATCATATTTTTTTATATTTAAGAAATAATTAAGTATTTCCATTTAGACTGAAGAAAAGGAGATGGTAAATTTGGTAAAGAAACTTTTGATTGTGGATGATGAAGCAGATATGCTTGATTTGTTAAACTGTTATTTTACTCGTAATGGGTATTATGTTATGGCAGCATCTAACGGACGGCAGGCATTGGAAAAAGCAGGGCAGAATCCGGATTTGATTCTTTTAGATATCAATATGCCGGACTTGGATGGATTGGAAGTCTGCCGTCGGATCCGGGATTATATATCCTGTCCAATTTTATTCCTGACAGCCAGGGTCAGTGATAAGGATAAAATTGCAGGATTGAAAATGGGAGGCGATGACTATATTATTAAGCCTTTTTCCATTGAAGAGCTGGGTGCCCGTGTGGATGCACATCTTCGCCGGGAAGAAAGAAGAAATCTGACTCAGAAACAGTTATCATTTGATGATGAATTTGTGATTGATTATTCAGCCAGGGAAATACGTTTTAAAGGAGAAGCGTTTCCTTTCAAGAAGAAAGAATATGAAATCATTGAACTGCTTTCCAAGCATCCTGGACAGCTTATGGATAGGAATCAAATATTTGAACACATATGGGAGTATGACAGCGACAGTGATCCTGCTGTCATTATGGCGCATATCAGCTCTATACGTGCCAAATTTTCTGAGGCGGGCTGCAAGCCTTATATACAGACGGTATGGGGGAGTGGATATAAATGGATAAAATAGAGAAATTTTTGCATAGCCTTCCATTGAGGCACGCATTTATCCTTTACGTGGCTGTTTTTGCATTATTGGCATCTTTTTTATCTGAGCTGTCCTGTAGATGGGCGAATGATCAGATCTGTGCAGCCAATGTAGCTTATCTGGTAGATATTTCAGATGCTATCGTAAAGGAAGTGTCGGATCATATTGTTTTATATGAGAACCCAACTCCTATTTTTGCAGAAAATATGGCTGCAGTGCGCAAGTATCAGGTTGTTTCTACTTTTGCGCCTGTTTTTTGGTCTGTTCTGTTTCTGGTCTTTTGTGCATTGCTTTTTTACCGTCTTATGCTGAGGGAGCCTTTGCACCTGTTAGGGGAAGCTGCTAGCCATATTGCAGAAAATGACCTGGATTTTCATATCGTTTATGATGGCAATAATGAGATGGCTGTTTTATGCCGCTCTTTTGAAAAGATGAGGGAGTCTTTGGACAGCAGTACCCGTGAAATGGTGGGGATGATTGAACAGCGCAAGCGGTTAAACGATGCCTACACACATGAGCTGCGTACACCAGTTGCTGTTCTGCGTGGGTATTCTGACATGATTTTAAAATATATGCCTGGCAAACAGATGTCTGAAGAAGAGCTGCTGAATTACATACAGATTATGTCGGAGCACATTTCAAGGATAGACGCCTTTACGGACAGTATGAATACAATTCAAAAACTGGATGATCTTACGATTACGCGCAGGGAAACAACTGTCCAGCCATTTTTCAGGATTCTTGAGGATACAGCAGATGTCTTATGCAGCAGCCAGGGAATATCCGTTGTCTTTCAGAACAATATAAAGAAATGCTCATTTGCCATTGATTCTGAAGCGGTGCTGCAGGTGTTTGAAAATCTTCTTGGCAATGCGCTGCGGTTTGCAGAAAAGAAGGTCTGGATATGCTGTTCCCTAGAAGAAAGTATGCTCCATATGGCTATCCGGGATGATGGAAGAGGTTTTTCTGAAAAGGATTTGAAAAAAGCCGGACTATGTTATTATCGCGGAAAGGAAACAGATGGCAGTTATCATTTTGGCTTGGGGCTGTGTATATTGCCGCCTTACTTTGCGGAAAACATGGAGGAAGCCTGCGAATAGCCAATGCGAAAGAAGGGGGAGCTGATCTGACAGCCAGTTTCCGGATAGGATTGTAGGAAAAGAACTCATATATGATTAACTGGGTATCGGCAAACTCAAAAGCCTTGCCGATATTTCCATTGCTGTATGAAAAAATGTGGCAAAATCAATTTTATTGACTTTCAATGTATTTTTTGTTAAAATGAAAGTGTTCACTTGCATGGAGGTGATAGCTTGGATGAAACAAGTCAAAAAATTATAGATGCTGCAATGATGCTGGTAAGAGATAATGGATACGTTGCTACGACAACGAAAGCGATTGCAAAAGCTGCAGGTGTAAACGAATGTACCCTGTTTCGGAAATTTAAGAACAAGAAAGATATTGTGCTGCAAGGTGTAAGCCAAGCGGGATGGAGGGCAAATATTACACCAGAAATTTTTGAAAATGTGCAGTGGGATTTGCAGGCAGACATAGAAATGTTTATGAAAGCATATATGGACAGGATGACGCCAGATTTTGTAAATTTATCTATCGGTCTGAGAGCGCCTCAATTATATGAGGAAACGTCTGCCCTCATTATGAAAGTTCCACAGGCTTTTTTATCATCGTTTACGCAGTATCTTAATAAAATGTCTGATTTGGGAAAAATACCAAAAGCAGATTTTGATGCCCTGGCTCTGACAGTCTTTTCATCAACATTTGGCTATGCGTTTTTAAATGCGTCTTTCGGCGATGAATTATCGAAAGTAGAAAAAGATGAATACATAAAAAGTAGTGTGCAAATGTTCATAAAGGGATTGGAACAGTAAAAATCGGTACTGCCCTTATGGTAGTACCGAAAAAAATAGACTGTATGAAAGCAAGTACACGCATACAAAAGGAGGAATGTTATTTATGGAGATAACAGGAGCTGAATTATTTGTGAAAGCATTAAAAGAGGAATCTGTTACAACTTTATTTGCTTATCCAGGAGGGCAGGCAATAGACCTGTTTAATGCACTGTATGGTGAAAAAGATATAGATGTTATTTTGCCACGCCATGAGCAGGGTTTAGTCCATGCGGCAGACGGATATGCCCGTTCCACAGGAAAAGTAGGTGTCTGCCTTGTGACAAGCGGACCGGGAGCCACCAATCTTGTTACGGGTATTGCCACTGCAAATTATGACAGTGTTCCGCTTGTATGCTTTACGGGGCAAGTACCAACCAGCCTTATTGGGAACGACGCTTTTCAAGAAGTAGATATCGTAGGCATTACAAGAAGCATCAGCAAATATGCGGTAACTGTACGAAAAAGAGAGGATTTGGCAGAAACAATCAGAAAGGCTTTTTATATTGCAAAAACAGGAAAGCCGGGAGTAGTTGT
>CASUON010000093.1 GCA_949457475.1 uncultured Lachnospiraceae bacterium | reverse complement strand
GCCTGGTTCCGGCGTCCGGGATACAAAAATATTTACGGTTTGTTGGATAACAACCTATTATTTGTCTTTTTTAGTATATTCTGCATATCCCCACTCCATAAAAAGTAACAAACCTGAAATATAGTTTACTAGATAATAAAGATTGACAAACTGAACGAAATGGTTATAATGGCATTATAGTAAACAATCGATATAAGGAGGTTAACAATTATGGAGGAACATGCTGTTGCAATAAGGCAGAGTAAAAAATTGACGATTGAGCAGATGTGCATGACAGCGTTGATGGCTGCTGCCATGTGCATCTTAGGGCCGATGTCGATACCAATTGGGGAAATACCGGTTTCGCTTACAAACCTTGTGGTTTACCTTGCCGTATATCTGCTTGGGACAAAACTAGGGACATTAAGCTGCATCATCTATTTGCTGCTTGGACTTGTGGGCCTTCCGGTCTTTTCCGGTTATGCAGGGGGCGTAGGGAAACTGGTGGGGCCTACGGGCGGCTATCTGGTTGGTTTTATCTTTATGGCATGGATCAGCGGGGTATTTATTGAGCGGTTTTCGAAAAATATTGTTCTATGTATGGTAGGGATGGTATTAGGCGCAGCAATGCTGTACCTGTTTGGTACGGTCTGGTATGTACTGCTTACAAAATGCCCGCTCTACGCAGCTATAGCAGCTTGTGTACAGCCGTTTATTATTCCGGATTTGTTGAAAATTGTGCTTGCGGCGTTTCTGGGCCGCCAAGTGCGCCAGCGTCTGGTGCGGGCGGGGCTGATCCGTAAATAGGCCAGCCAAAGCCTAAAAAAACTGCAAAACAGAAGGAAAAGACATGTTTTTTCTTGTTTTGCGTATCTGGTCATATACCCATTTACCAGATGTGGAAAGGTCGCTACGTTTCCAGCCGGACGTTTTTGTACAGCCGGGGCGGATCAGCGAAGAAGACTCGTCCTTATTGGAAAGGTTCCAGGCAATGCAGCTGATCGTATTCGCATCCAACAGTCGCATCCACTTAGTTGCCTCTGTTTTGTTAACCGCCCCGTTTCCAGACGCTTCGCAGACGCCGTACTCAGAGACAAATACCGGCAACCCGGCGTCGATGGCGGATTTGAGCTTCTTACGGTATGGCTCCGTATGGGTAGAGGCATAGTAGTGGAACGTATACATAAGATTGCTGCCAGACAGGGGCGAAGCGGCCGCAATGTCTACATCCTGGCTCCAGGTTGGCGTGCCGACAAGGATGATCCCGTCTTTATCATAGCTGCGGATTGTCCGGATGAGGGCGTTTGCATAGGTCCGGACCTGCTGCCAGGTAGTACCGCCGTTTGGTTCATTGCAGATTTCATAAATGACATTTTCATGCCCGGCATACCGCTTCGCCATTGTCTTGAAAAAAGCTTTTGCTTGTTTTTTGTATGTATTTGGATTGGAATCGCTTAATATGTGCCAGTCGATGACTACGTACAGCCCCAGTTCGTCGCAGTATTTGACGGCCCGTTTTATCAGTGATTTTAAGTCTTTTTGGTTCTGGGCTGAGCCGGTGCAATAGCCGTTATATTCGGCCGTGTACATGGCAAGCCGGATTACATTGACGCCCCATTTGTCGCGCAGCGAACGGAACGCTTTTTTATTGACATATTCCGGATACCAGGACAGGCCGTGCGTGCTGACGCCTTTTAACTGTACTGGGGAGTCGTTTTTGTCCAGCAGTCGGGGGCCGGATACGTGCAGGCGCCCGTGCTGCTCCAGCGGTGTTTTTGAAGCGGCGTTTGCCGGCTGCGGGATGATAAGTGGGGTTGCGAAGCAGATAAAAAGAAATGTTAAAAAAAGAAATATTGGCCTGTTTTTGTTTTTATTGTCCATAAGATTGTGTCCTTTCTGTTGTTTGTATTTTGAACGCTTGTACTAACGGCTGTTAATTTAAATTCTTATTTAAATTCTTATTTAAAATCTTACTTGTATGTTTTTTATCTAACGGCTGTTATTTGAAAGCCTTATTGGTAAGTCTTTTGACCAACGGCTGTTATTTGAAAGCCGTTATTTTATAGTCCTTAAGATATGTTTTGGTTTTATAGTTCTTAATTTTAAGGTTCTTATTTTCTTATATAAATTTTGATTTAAATTTTGATTTAAATTTATTATTTAAGTTTCTTATTTAGGTTTTTAATTTTAAGTTTCTTATTTTAAGTTTCCTATTTTAGGTTTTTTATGTAGCATTTCTTTTTAACATAATTATAATATCTGTACAATGCCAGCAGGCGAACCCGGTGAAACGTATAAATGAAAATAACTGTTAACTGGGCAGCAGGCCCATATGCTCCAGAAGCGAAACGGACATGCTGTAAATTAATTTTGAGATTTCTGCCGGCGTTTCTTTCATCTCCCCAAAGAGCCAGTGTTCGATAACGCTGATGGAGCCGGATATTAAATAGTCGCATACGTAATCAGACAATGCCCCTTCTTTTCCGGCGGCCTGGATGCGTTCTTTAAAAAAACTGGCCGTGCCTTCCAGCATTTTTGTGGGAAAAATGCCGTTGACGCTGTTATTTAGCAGCACCCGGTAGACTTCCTGGTTTTTTTTGACATCGCAAAGCAGCTGGTAGAGCGGTTTTTCCCCGCGGTCTACGCCGGCGGTTTCGATTTCTTGTATACATTGCGTGCCTTTTTGCAGCGTTTCGTCTTCGATTTCCTGTAAGATATCCTGGACGTTGCCATAATACCGGTAAAATGTGGAACGGTTTAGTTCGGCTTCCGTGCAAAGCTCACTGACCGAAATCTGATAAATCGGTTTTTTGTGCAGCAGCGTGATCAGGCTGTTTTTTAACAGCAGCTTTGTCAAGCGGGTGCGCTGGTTGTCTTTTTTTGACATCATAGCCTCCTTTCAAAACAAGTTTTTTGTAAAATTCCTTTTTGCGGCAAATAGCCTCCGGTTTGTTGGATTTGTATCGGATGGAAAAAAACTGTTTATTGCAAATGCAACAGTTTGTTGCTATATTATGCAGTGTAACATAAAACATGCATATTGTCAAAAAAGGAGGGAAACATGTTTTATATTATTTATATAATTGCCGGATTAGGGGCTGGCGTCGTGACGGGGCTTGCCGGGCTGTCCGCCGCGGTAATTATTACGCCGCTGCTTGTCGGCGTATGCGGCTGGAGCGGGTATGACGCGGTAACGGTAGCGTTAGCATCGGATGTGCTGGCAAGCCTGCTGTCAGCGTATACGTATTACAAAAATGGAAATATTGATTTAAAAAGGGGGCTGGCGGTTTCCCTGGCGGCCTTTGCAGGGTCTGTCTTAGGCAGCTACCTTGGCTATCTGTTTAGCAAGACGTCAGAAAATGGCCTGGGGTATCTGGTAATGGTTTTAAATATTTTTCTGGGCATAAAATTTATATGTAAACCGGTAACCGGCAGGGAAGAGGAAAATCATCCGTCACAAAATTCGGTAAAATCCAAAAAAACTGCGCTGGCTGTGATCTTAGGGTTTTTGATCGGCGTTGAATGCGGTTTTATGGGCAGCGGCGGGGGCATTTTGATGATGAGCGTCTTTATCGTCGTTTTGGGATTTCATTTAAAGAGCGCAGTCGGTACAAGCACAATGGTAATGACTCTTGTGGCGTTAACCGGGGCGGCCAGCCATTTTGCGCTCGGGGCGGGGGTTGAACCGCTTGCCGGGGGGATCATGATCGCTGCCTGCCTGTTTGGCGCGGTCGTTTCCGCGGCCTATGCCAACCGCTGTAATATTATAAAACTAAACCGTATCGTGGGCGTAACGCTGCTGATACTTAGCGCTGTCTCGCTGGCATTTTCCTACTACGGCTAAAATTTCAATCGGAAGGAGTATACATATGAAATTAAAACCAGAATTATTAAAACCAGAAGTCTTTAAAACAGAAGTGGGAGATCAGACACAGTACCTTGCGCATGAATTTAACGACAATACGATCCGGTTTATCTTAATGTATTCCGGCTTGGTACGGGCGGAACTGCTGCAGAAGGCCGCCGAAATACTGGTTGGGCGGATTGTCGTTTTGCACAGTTCGTTCCATGTCGGCACATGGGGGACGAAATGGATCGTAAATGAGTCTTATCCGGCCGACCGCCTTGTAGTCGCGCAGGAAGTAGGAACGGAGGAGGATGTGGAAAAGGAGGCTAAAAAGGCCGCCGTTCGTGCGATGGACTATACCGGCGCTGTGCAGATTAGCTGCCATTTGTTTTATCATAAATCGAAGGGTGCGCTCGTGCTTCGGGTCGGGCATATGTGCGCCGATGGGCGTGACGCGGAGTATTTGCTGTTGAAGCTGGTAGAGCTGTACAATGCCTTGGCGTCCGGACGGTCGACGGATAGCATCGTATTAAAAAATGGAAATCGCTCGATAGACCAGTGTTATTCCCAAAATCCCGATATGCTTTCGATCGACCTGCAAAAATTCAAGCCTGGAAAATTTGGACAGGTAAAAAGCAGCTATATGTTTCATACAGAAGAAGACGGCGGGCCTTGCATGGTAGATTGCACCATTGCAAAAGAAGATATCTCGTCTTGCAGGAAACTGGTTGCGGGAAGTACGGTAAATGATGTCATACTTGCGGCCTATTGCCGCGCGTATATCCGCCAGATGGGTATGGAAAAAAGCGACCCGGTCGGCATTTCTACCATGATTGACCTTAGAAAATACATTCGGGATGGCCATTCGGATGGCGTAACGAACCTGTCGGGGCCGATCGATGTTAGACTGCCAGATGGCATTGGGGCTGATTTTAAACAGACGCTGCAAGAAGTGGTGCGGCAGATGGACGCGGTAAAAAAAGACCATACCGCAGGATTGGATATGATCCTGGTTGTGAAAAAATGCTATGGGCTGATGCCGTTCCCATTGATCGTGCAGATCGCCAGAAAAGTATATGGGAGCCTGTCTATTGGACTGACGAATCTGGGGAACTTGCCGGGCAGCAGTTTACAGATGGACGGCTGTAGCGTAAAGGGGCTGTATTTTGCCGGCCCGCTAAAGAAAAAGCCTGCGCTTCAGATATCCGCGAGCGGGCTGGACGGAAACGTGCGGCTGTGTATTTTATCCGAGTGCACAAAGGACGACCAGCGTCAGCTGGAGGAACTGCTAGCGATGCTAAGCGATGAAATATCACAAATGGGCGACGGAGGGTGGCAGAAAAAATATGTCATTTAAGGCTTGCTTTTTTTGCCGGAATATGAGATAGTAAAAAATAAACAAAAAAAATACATGTTTTCTGGCTAGATCAGAGGGTGCAATGATTTTGAGGGGTTGTTGCGCCCTTTTTATATATCGTTGGTTTTACCGGGGTTATGCCAATCTAACAGGCGCTACGCCTAGCGTTGCCGCGGTATTGGACAAGGAGGAGGGAAAATGCGGCTTGTACGTACACAAGAAGCTGTCGGGCATGTGCTGTGCCACGATGTGACGCAGATCATCCGCGGCGTCACAAAAGATGCGGTTTTTCGAAAGGGGCATATCGTAACCGAGGAGGATATTCCGGTATTGTTGCGTATCGGAAAAGAGCATCTGTATATATGGGAAAATGATGAGACGGTGCTGCATGAAAACGAGGCAGCAAAAATTCTGTACCGGATATGTGCAGGGGAGCATATGCATGGCTCAGAGATAAAAGAAGGCAAAATTGAGCTGATTGCGGATATCGACGGCGTACTTAAAATAGACCGGGAGAAGCTAAGGGCGGTCAACCGCCTGGGCGAGATGATGGTTGCCAGCCGCCACGGTGACTTTCCGGTGAAAGCAGGGGATCGGATCGCAGGTACCCGGGTAATCCCGCTTGTAATCAAAAAAGAAAAAATGGAGCAGGCGAAGGCGATGGGGGCGGCTGCGCCGATTTTTCAGATACAGCCGTATCTGTATAAAAGCGCCGGGGTTGTAACTACCGGAAACGAGGTGCTAAAAGGCCGGATCACAGATACGTTTACCCCGGTCATTGAGGAAAAACTGGCGGAATACGGGGTTGCCATGACAGAGCATGTATTGTGCGGCGATGACCCTGCGCGGATTACGGCGCACATTGTGCGCATGATCCAGGAAGGGGTGGATATGGTCTTGTGCACCGGGGGGATGAGCGTAGACCCGGACGACCGGACGCCGCTTGCGATTAGAAATACCGGTGCGCAGATTGTATCTTACGGGGCGCCGGTGCTCCCGGGGGCGATGTTTCTGCTGGCTTATTCAAAAGGCGGCGTGCCGGTAATGGGGCTGCCCGGCTGCGTGATGTACGCCAAGCGTACTGTGTTCGACCTGGCGCTGCCCCGGGTGCTTGCCGGCGAAATACTTACGGCGGAGGACTTAGCCGCGTATGGGGAAGGCGGTATGTGCCTGTCCTGCCCGGTATGTACATTTCCGAATTGTGGATTTGGGAAAGGGGTGTAGGCAATGGCTGATTTTACACATTTTAACCAGCAGGGCGAAGCCGTTATGGTAGACGTCAGCGGCAAACAGGAGACGCTACGCGAAGCAGTGGCGGAAGGATGGATACGTATGAGCCGGGAATGTTTTGAAAAAGTGCGAAACGGCGGCACCGCAAAAGGCGATGTGCTGGGGACGGCGCGTATTGCCGGAATTATGGGGGCAAAAAAGACGGCGGAGCTGATCCCGTTGTGCCATATCTTAAACCTGACAAAAGTAGAAATCCAGTTTGTACTGTTAGAAGGGCAGACGGCGGTCCAGGCAGTCTGTACGGTCTGTACCGTCGGAAAAACCGGCGTGGAAATGGAGGCGCTGACCGGCGTCCAAGTGGCGCTGCTGACGATCTACGATATGTGCAAGGCCGTCGACCGTGCTATGGAAATGGGTGGAATTCGCCTGCGCAGCAAAAAGGGCGGAAAAAGCGGCGATTATAGCATATAAGCTTACAGTAATAATGAGATAGAAAAGGAAAAGACAGCAGTACGTATTGTATGTAGGGAAAAAGACAGCAGGATGTATTGTATGTAGAGAACAACAAGATGCATTGTATACAGAATAACAGGATATTGTGTACAGGAAAAAGAGGAAACAGGATAATTGTATGCAGGACATAAGGTATGTTGATAGATCGATATGGAAGAACAGTTGATTATATGCGGGTCTCGATTACCGACCACTGTAATCTGCAATGCAGCTATTGCAGGCCGGAAAAGCAGCTGGGTGTGTGCCGGTTGGACGCGCCTGCCGGGCAGAATCTGACGGTTTCGGAAATTACAGAAATTTGCAGGCAGGCAGCCGCGCTTGGCATAGGAAAATTCAAAATTACTGGCGGGGAACCGCTGGTGCACCCGGGCTGCGTACCGCTGGTACGGACGCTAAAGGCTATCCGCGGCATTACGCAGGTTACGCTTACGACAAACGGAGTACTGCTGGAAAGGTATGCGCGGCAATTAAGTGAAGCCGGGGTAGATGGGGTCAACGTCAGCCTGGATACTTTGGACGAAGCGGAATATGAACAGATTACCGGACGCCGCGCGCTGGCTGACGTGCGAAACGGCATAGAAGCGGCAAGAAACTGCCGGATTCCGTTAAAGATTAACGCGCTGCTTTGGCGCGGGCGGGAAGAAAGCTGGCGGGCGCTTGTGGAACTTGCCAAAGACGCGCCGCTTGACGTCCGGTTTATTGAAATGATGCCGATTGGATGCGGCAAGGGATTTGAGCCGGTATCGAACCGGGAAATTTTGAAACGTATACAGCAGCAGTATGGCAATGCGGAACCAGATACGCGTGTCCATGGAAACGGCCCGGCCGTTTATGTAACGATACCTGGATTCGCCGGAAGCATTGGTTTTATCAGCGCAGTCCACGCATCGTTTTGCGGAGGCTGCAACCGGATACGCCTGACCTGCGACGGGCAGCTGAAGCCGTGCCTGAGCTTTGGGGAAGGTGTTTCGATAGTAGAAGCGGTGCGATACGCAGGCCCGGCGGAAATCAGAAGGCTGATTGAGCAGGCTGTCTTGCAAAAACCGAAAGGGCATAAATTTGAGGATGTGAAACAAATAACAGAGAGCCGGGAAATGGTGAAAATAGGAGGTTAGTTGCGGTATGGGGGAACTGAAAGCAATCTGTATCAGCGCAGCCAGGGGGACGCAAAAGACCGAGGTTGCGCAGGCAGAGCTAAAAACAGGCTGGGGCATTGCCACAGACGCGCATGCAGGCAGGTGGCACCGCCAGGTCAGCCTGCTTTCTTATGATAAAATTAGAGAATTTCAGGAAAAGGGCGCGCAGGTTGGCTATGGCGCGTTTGGGGAAAACCTGGTAGTCGAAGGGTTTGATCTGCGGGCATTTCCGGTTGGGAGCAGGTTCCAGGTCGGTGGGGCGCTTTTAGAGCTGACCCAGGTTGGGAAAGAGTGCCACAGCCATTGCGCCATTTACCAGAGCATGGGGGAGTGCATTATGCCGCGGGAAGGGGTATTTGCAAAAGTGCTGAAAGGCGGTCATATCCAAAAAGGCGACCCAGTTACGCCTCTGCCTCCTGCAAAAGGCCGCCCCTATACAGCGGCTGTAATTACGATGAGTGACAAAGGGGCCTGCGGGGAACGCGAAGACAAAAGCGGGCCGCTGCTGAAGGAACTATTGGCCGGCGCGGGCTATGAAGTTGTAGAAACATTGCTGCTGGCGGACGAGCAGGCGGCGTTGGAACAGCAGCTTATCAGGCTGGCAGACCAGCGGCAGGTGGATTTGGTGCTGACGACCGGAGGGACGGGCTTTTCCAGCCGGGACAGGACGCCGGAGGCTACGGCTGCCGTCTGCGACCGGATGGCAAGGGGAATTGCGGAGGCTATCCGCGCGTATTCGATGACGATTACAAAAAGGGCGATGTTAAGCCGCGCGGAATCTGGAATCCGGAAAAGGACGTTGATTATAAACCTCCCCGGCAGCCCAAAAGCCGTGCGGGAAACAATGGAGTTTTTGCTGCCCGAGCTTTCGCACGGGCTGGATATTTTGCGGGGGACGCAGGAAGAATGCGCAAACGGCTGACGCAAAACCGATGAAAATGAAATTAAAATGATACAGGGGGAAGAGAACATGTGTACTAGAGCGTGTTTGAAAAATCATTCCCGTCATCTGCACGCCCCACTGTGCGCGATATTTGTGTTAGCTACAGCCATATGCTGCGTATGCCTAGCCGGCGTGATAGTAGCATGCGGCAGGCGTGCGGGGCAGGGGGAAGGCGGCGCGCAGACAGAAATACAGGTATTTATTGCGGCCAGCCTGAATGCGGCTATGTCTGACCTGGCGCAACAGTACGAGCGCATCCACCCGGACGTAAAGATTGTATATAATGCGGACAGTTCCGGGACGCTGCTGACGCAGATACGGGAAGGGTACGCGTGCGACCTGTTTTTTTCGGCCGCCCAAAAACAGATGGACGGGCTCGAAGCAGACGGGTTTGTACGGGAAGGCTCCCGCCGTGACGTCTTGTGCAACCAGCTTGTCGTATTGGCGGCAAAAGGCAGCGGGACAGCCGTGCGTGGCCTGGAAAGCCTTTCTAAGGCGCAAAGCATTGCCTTGGCAGGCGCCAGCGTGCCGGCCGGCCAGTATACCCGCCGTGCGCTGGCCAGCCTTGGAATTTTGCAGGCGCAGCAAGACGTCGATACGATAAGCGCTAGGGATGTTGCAAAGGCATTGGGTGATGTAGAAATCAGCGAGCAGGATAATGTGGGCAAAGTGCTGGTTGCGGTCGCAGAAGGCGTATGTGAAGTAGGGACGGCCTATTATTCCGATACGTATGGATATGAAGAGCGGGTGGAAGTCATAGAAAAAGTGGATACGGCGCTTACCGGGGACGTCGTTTATCCGGCGTGCCTTGTATACAACCGGGAGGCGGATGGCGCGCAGGAAAAAGCAGCCGAAGCGTTTCTGGAATATATCCTTTCGGACGAAGCAAAAGAGCTGTTTCGGCAGCATTATTTTATAGCCTGCGAGGAAGATAGCCGTTTATAAATGAAAGCACGTATACCAAGATAAAGATTAGCTATAAAAGTAAGAATAGTTACAAAAGTAAGAATAGTTATAAAAGTAAGATTAGCTATAAGAGTAAGATTAGCTATAAAAGTAAGATTAGGTATAAAAGTAAGATTAAGTATAAGATTAGGATAGGAAACGGAGCGGGACATACAATGGAAGATATTATGCATATCATCAAAAACCTGGATTGGAGCCCTTTGTATATTTCTTTTAAAACCGCCGTTTTCGCGACGGTTTTTGCGTTTTTCCTCGGCATCTACGCGGCGCGCAAAGCGATACAGGCGCCTGCGGGCATAAAGGCGTTTTTAGACGGGGTTTTGACGATGCCGCTCGTGCTCCCTCCTACCGCGGCGGGATTTTTCCTGCTGCTTGTATTCAGCACCAGGCGCCCGGTCGGGGCGTATTTATATGATACGTTTGAACTAAAAGTCATCCAGACGCAGGCCGGGTGCGTAGTCGCGGCGGCCGTAATCGCGTTTCCTTTGATGTACCGCAACGCAAGGGCTGCATTTGAGCAGGTCGATGTAAACTTAATCTACGCGGCGCGTACGTTGGGCATGCCGGAATGGAAGATTTTCTGGAAGGTCGTAATGCCTACGGCGGGGCCGGGCGTAGCGGCGGGGACGATCCTAACGTTTGCCAGGGCGCTGGGCGAATATGGGGCGACCTCTATGCTGGCGGGAAACATTCCGGGCAAGACAGGGACCGTCTCCCAAAAGATCGCGATGGTGCTTCAGGACGGGGATTATTTGACGGCAGGCGTATGGGCGGGGATCATTGTACTGCTTGCCTTTGGGGTAATTGTAGCCATGAACCTAGTGCAGGCGGGCCGGATGAAGCATATCAAACGCTAGTACTCCATCCGGACAGAAATCGGAGTAAGGAATTGCCTGCTTTGCACCACTGCGTCGTTAAAATTTCTAGTCGATGGAACCACATCG
>CASUON010000092.1 GCA_949457475.1 uncultured Lachnospiraceae bacterium | reverse complement strand
GGGCTTGCGGCCTGGCCCCAGCGTCCGGGTAGCACAAAACTAAAAAACTGTTCCAAAATCTAACTGCCGGATAACAACCTATTATTTTTTATTTTTAAGGGATATCCCCACCCCGTGAAAAGTTACTTATAATAGGCTGTTTCAATATTTAATTCAGGAGTTTTATTGAATAAGAAAAAACTTCATGATGTCCTTTTTACAACAGAATATAGCGAGGAAATTGCCTATCTTACAGATGAACAGGCATCCGGTTTCCAAAGTGATTTCCGGTATGTGGTGGATTACTTCATACAGATGCGTAAAAATGGCATGTATAAAGGGCCGGACGAACATGTGGAGCATATCAGGGAAGTTTTGCAGCTTTTATTGGTGCTTGCGGATGACAGGCGGTTTTGGGAGTTGGCGGAAGATATCCAGAAAGGGGAAGGGATCAGGACAATGGGTGAAGCATTAGATCGTATAGAACAGCGAGGAATCGAACAGGGAATCGAACAGGGAGAGGAAAAAATGGCAAAGCTGGTGCGTCTGCTGTTGGCCGAGGGCCGCTATGAGGATGCGCTAAGGGCAGCAACTGATAAGCAGGAGAGGGAGAAATTATTTCAAGAGTTTGCAGTAGATAATAGAATGGAAGAAGGAAGGCGCTACCAGAATGGTTTAGCGCCTTCCTTCTTGCCTTAAAGTATAAAATAGCAATAAAATTGGATGACCCAATCAATTGGCACTTTTTGACAAATTCTGCAATAAAAATTGTGTAATATTGCCGAAATTACATATAATGGTTGACAATTTCAGTTCAGGTGCTATACTTATTATATAAATTGGGTGACCCAATAAAGAAGAAATGCATTTCAAAAGGACGAAAATATGCTGTTTTTCTATAATAAAATGAAAATACACAGAAAAGATAGAAAAATCATCTTGATTGGGTGACCCAATCGGAAAGGCAGGAAAACATTGTTATTTCTAAAATTTTTGCTTGCGATGCTGCCGATCATCTGGCTCATTGCAGCGTTAAGCGGATTAAAAATGGCAGGGCATAAAGCCTGTGTGATTGCGTTGCTGTTAACAATGGCGCTGGCGGTGGGGTATTGGAAATTAAGTGTTTTATGCACCGCTACGGCGGCCTTGGAAGGAGTTTTGAATGCGTTATGGCCGATTTGCCTAGTAATTGTCGCGGCGCTCTTTACTTATAATCTGACCCTAAAAACCGGGGCGATGGATTTGATTAAAAAAATGCTCGCAGGGGTTTCCCGAGACAAGCGGGTGCTTGCGTTAATGATCGGCTGGGGCTTTGGAAATTTTATGGAAGGGATGGCCGGGTTTGGTACAGCGGTGGCGATACCAGCGTCCATGCTAGTCGGGATCGGGTTAGATCCGATGAGCGCCGTACTTGGATGTTTGGTTGTAAATTCTACCCCAACGGCATTTGGTTCCGTAGGCGTACCGACGGTAACGCTTGCTTCTGTGACAGGTACGCAGCTGATTCCATTGTCGGGCAGTGTAGCGCTGATTCAGTGCATCCTGACATTTTTATCCCCGTTTTTGATGGTCTGTATTTGCGGCAAAGGAGTGAAAGCACTTAAAGGGATGCTGCCGATGACGCTAATCGCGTCGCTTTCCTTTGTAGTGCCGTGGTTTTTGACCGCGCAGTTTATTGGGCCGGAACTTCCAAATATTATCGGTTCGATCTGCTCGATGGGCTGCATGATTGCGGCTACCAGGTTATTTGCAAAACAGCCGGATGAGGCATATGCGATTCCGATGGAAGAAGGGGACGGCGGAAAACAGATAGACGTATCGGAAGGCTTGCGGGCGTGGAGCTCTTTTATCTTGATCTTTGTACTGCTCTTGGCTACGTCAACGTTATGCGCGCCTGTGCATCAAGCGATTGCCGGCATAAAAAGCTCGGTTGTCGTATATGCGGGGGAAGGCGGCAATGCGCTTACATTTAGCTGGGTGAATACGCCAGGGGTTATGATTTTCCTCGCGGCAGTGATCGGCGGTTTTATACAAAAGGCAACGCCGGGCGATATGGCGTCCGTGTTTATCGAAACATTGAAAAAATATTGGAAGACGATCCTTACAATCTGTTCTGTAATGGCGGCGGCCAAAATAATGAGCTACAGCGGGATGATTTCAGATATCGCAAAATTCCTGGTTGCTGTGGCCGGGCCGTTTTATCCGGCAATCGCGCCGTTGATCGGGGCGCTTGGGGCATTTGTGACAGGCTCTGGTACGTCGACATGCGTCCTGTTTGGCGGGCTGCAGAGTGAGACTGCGGCGGCCTTGGGGCTGAACGCAACCTGGATGGCAGCGGCCAACGTTATGGGTGCCGGCATTGGCAAAATGATCTGCCCGCAGGGCATAGCAATTGGGGCCGGGGCAATTAATGCGGTAGGTTCGGAAAGTAAAATCTTAAGCGCAGTATTTAAGTATTTCCTATTGTATGTCGTTGTGGCGGGCGTCATTTGTTACGCAGGCTCTTGGATGGGGCTGTAAAGCCAGCCTGGATGCGCCGGCGCCACTGTCATCTGTGAAGCATTTGCTGCGGCTCTTGGATAGGGCGCTAAAGCCGGCCTGGACGCGAAGGACTTCGTATGATTGCATATAAGATAAGTACATATATTGAAAATAAATATAAGAAGCTTTGTGTAAATTTCGCTCAGTATTCATTTATAGAATAGAAAGAAAAGGTTTAGGAAACAAAAATCATGAAGGAGGGAAACAAGATGTATAACCAACTGACACCAGAAATCATCGACCAGATCAAAGCGGCGTCCGAATACGTTTTCTTAGGGGAAGACATTAATCCGGATTATGCAAAGGATGAAATGCCAATCTACGGCACGCATATGCCGGATTTGGCAGTCCAGCCCCGTTCTACGGAGGAAGTAGCGGCAATTGTGAAAATCTGCTACGAAAATAATATACCGGTAACGCCGCGCGGCGCAGGTACTGGGCTGGCAGGCGGGGCAGTTCCGCTGTATGGCGGGGTGCTCATCGACCTGACGAAAATGAACAAGATTAAATCTTATGATATGGAAAACTTTGTCGTAGAGATCGAAGCGGGTGTGTTGCTAAATGACCTTGCGGAAGACTGCTTGACCAAAGGGATGCTCTATCCGCCTGATCCAGGAGAAAAATTTGCATGCGTCGGCGGCAATGTGGCTACAAACGCAGGCGGCATGCGCGCGGTAAAATATGGCGCGACAAGGGATTATGTACGGGCAATGACCGTCGTACTGCCTACCGGGGAGATTACCCATCTGGGCGCAACCGTGTCCAAGACTTCTTCCGGATATTCCCTGTTGAATCTGATGATTGGTTCAGAAGGCACGCTTGGCATCATTACCGAACTTACTTTGAAAATTATTCCGGCGCCAAAGGCTGTGGCATCGTTAATTATTCCGTTTGAAGATTTACATACGGCGCTGGCGACCGTACCGAAGTTTAAAATGGCGCATATGGATCCGCAGGCGATAGAATTTATGGAGCGCGAGATTGTGCTGGCGTCTGAACGCTATATCGGCAAGTCCGTATTCCCGCAGGAGCTGGAAGGTATCGAAATTGGCGCTTACCTGCTTGTAACCTTAGACGGCAATTCAGAAGACGAAGTGGACGCATTGGTGGAACAAGCGGCAGAGCTTGTTGTAGAGGCCGGCGCGATCGACGTACTGGTAGCGGATACCCCTTCTAAAATTAAGGACGCTTGGGCAGCCCGTTCCTCATTCTTAGAAGCAATTATGGAAGAGACCAAGCTGCTGGATGAATGCGATGTTGTAGTCCCGGTAAATAAGATTGCGGATTATCTGGAATTTGTAAATAAGACTGGGGAAGAATGCGGCCTGGAAATTAAATCATTCGGGCATGCAGGGGACGGCAACCTGCATATTTACCAGTGTTCGAACGACCTGGAAGAAGAAGAGTTTAAAAAGCGCGTAGATAAATTCTTTGACATTATATATAAGGAAGCAACAGCGTGCGGCGGGCTTGTATCCGGCGAACATGGGATCGGCTCCGGGAAAGTGAAATACCTGGTGGATTCCGTAGGCAAGACGAATATGGAGATCATGGAAGGAATCAAACGCGTATTTGACCCGAAGATGATCTTAAACCCTGGAAAAGTGTGCTACCGCTTATAAAAAGCTGCTGCAGAAAGATTGGAGGATAAATTTATGAATATTTGTGTTTGTATGAAACAGGTGCCTGATACGAATGAGATCAAAGTAGATCCGGTTACCCATACCCTGATCCGCAAAGGCGTCCCAAGCATTGTAAACCCATTTGACACTTATGCGCAGGAAGTAGGCGTGCGTTTAAAAGAGCAGTCCGGCGGGAAGCTGATCGTGATTTCCATGGGCCCGGAACAGGCAAAAGACGCCCTGAAGTCTTGTCTGGCAGTCGGCGCTGACGGCGGCTATCTGATTTCCAGCCGGAGCTTTGGCGGATCGGATACCCTGGCTACAAGCTATATTCTGTCTGAAGCGATTAAGACGGTAGAAGAAAAAGAAGGGCTAAAATTTGACTTGATCTTATGCGGAAAACAAGCGACAGACGGGGATACCGCGCAGGTCGGCCCTGAAATTGCGGAGCATCTGGATTTGCCGCAGATTACATATGCGCTGGACATCGTGGAAAAGGATGGTCAGCTACAGGTAAAACGCGAGCATGACGCAGGCTACGATATGATTTCCACAAAACTGCCAGCAGTAATTACCGTTGTAAAACTGCCTTATGAACCGCGTTATCCTACAATTAAGAGCAAGATGGCGGCTAAGAAAAAAGAAATTCCGGTTTTGACAGAAGCGGATATCCCGTCCATCGACTTGGCATGCTGCGGGTTGAACGGATCCCCGACAAGAGTAAAGAAGACTTTTACGCCTACCAGGGAGAAAAACGGCGTGAAATTGACTGGAATGGAAGCAGTGGACGCGGCGAACGAAGTAGTAAAATTGTTGGAAGAGGCAAAGCTTTTATAAGGAGGGGCAGATATGGGCAATCTGAATGATTATAAAAATATATGGGTGTTCATAGAAACAGAATGCGGAAAAGCAAAAAATGTGGGTTATGAACTTATCAATGCGGCGAAACCGCTGGCAGAGCAAAAAGGCTGCCCGCTTGTAGCCGTTGTCATCGGAAAAGATATTGAAGGCGTGGCAAAAGACGCAATCTGCTATGGCGCGGATTCCGCGATTATGGTGGATGCGCCGGAATACGAATATTATACAACCGACGCGTTTGCAAAGGCAATGACTGCGCTGGTAGAAAAATATAAACCGGAAACATTGATGCTGGGCGCTACGAATAATGGGCGCGACCTGGGGCCAAGGGTTTCCTGCCGCTTAAAGACCGGGCTGACCGCTGACTGTACGGCGATCGACATTGATGAAGAGAGCGGAAATGTAGCGTGGACGCGTCCGACATTTGGCGGCAACTTGATGGCGGTTATTATGTGCCCGGACCATCGCCCGCAGATGGGGACGGTACGCCCTGGCGTGTTTAAGAAAGGCGCGTACGACGAAAGCCGGACTGGCGAAATTATAAAAGAAGAAATCCATACGCAGCCGGAAGAAATTCGTACGACATTAGTAGAGCGCGTTAATGAAGTCGCAGAAGCCGTGAACCTGGAAGAAGCAGAGATTATTGTATCCGGCGGGCGCGGCGTAGGCTCAGCGGAAAATTTCAAGCTGCTCGAAGAGCTGGCTGCAGAGCTTGGCGCAACCGTAGGGTGCAGCCGTGCGGTTGTAGACGCGGGCTGGATGCCACATGCGCACCAAGTTGGGCAGTCGGGCAAGACGGTAGCCCCGAAGTTGTACTTTGCCATCGGCATTTCCGGCGCGATCCAGCATCTGGCAGGCATTTCTGGATCAGATACGGTGATTGCGGTCAATAAGGATGCAGACGCGCCGATTTTTGACGTCGCTGATTTTGGGATTGTCGGCAACTTGAACGAAGTAGTTCCGGCATTGACAGCAGCGTTTAAGGCGCGTAAGGCGTAATTGGCCTGTACAGTTTCCACGGCAGCTGTAAAAGCTGCCCGGCGGCTGGCCTTTAGGGCGCAGGGCGTAATGGCGTTTCAGGCGCGTAGCGCACCATCTGCGCTCCTTGCCAGGGAAAAGAAGCAAACGAACGCTTTAATTATGTAAAATAGAAATGGCTTTGCTGCAAAATAAGTCCTTTTTAAATATTTACAAAGAAGTTTAGATTTAATTAAAGTTGTGGCTGTAAAAAACACCGTGTTCGCATATGGATAGCGGCCATTGATGGAAGAAAAAGAAGTGGAGGAAAGGAAAATGGATTTTAAGCGGGATGAATTGCATCAGGATATACTTGACATGGTACATGAATTTGCAGTAAATGAAGTAAAGCCTCTGGCGGCGGAAATTGACCGTACTGAAGAGTTTCCGATGGAGAACGTAAAGCAGATGGCTGAGATGGGGCTGTTGGGGATTCCGTTCCCAGAAGAGTACGGCGGGTCTGGGATGGATACGTTAGCTTATATCCAGACCGTTGAAGAACTGAGCAAATATTGCGCGACAACCGGCGTTATCGTATCCGCGCATACGTCGCTGTGCTGCACGCCGATCTACCAGTTTGGCACCGAAGAACAGAAGCAGAAATACCTGCCGAAGTTATGTTCCGGGGAATGGATCGGGGCGTTTGCGCTGACAGAAGCAAATGCAGGCACGGACGCGTCTGGGCAGCAGACGGTCGCAGTAGACAAGGGCGACCATTGGGAGCTGAACGGATCTAAGATTTTTATTACCAATGCAGGCGTAGCGGACGTATTCTTCGTACTGGCTATGACGGACAAATCCCAGGGGACAAAAGGGATTTCCGCGTTTATCGTAGAAAAGGGATTCCCAGGATTTTCCATTGGAAAATTAGAAGACAAGATGGGTATCCGCGCGTCTTCAACTTGCGAACTGGTTTTTGAAGACTGCATCGTCCCGAAGGAAAACCTGGTAGGCGAACTGGGCAAAGGCTTTAAATATGCGATGATGACCCTGGACGGCGGACGCGTAGGCATTGCAGCGCAGGCACTTGGCATTGCAGAAGGCGCGATCGAAGAAACCGTAAAATATGTACAGGAGCGTAAGCAGTTTGGACGCCGCCTGTCGCAGTTCCAGAATACGCAGTTTGAACTGGCGCAGATGCAGGCGAATACAGAAGCTGCAAAACTGCTCGTATACCAGGCTGCATGCGCCAAAGACGACCATGAGCCTTTCTCGCACAAGGCTGCTATGGCAAAATTAGTAGCATCCAGAAATGCGTCGGACGTAACGCGCCGCTGCTTGCAGTTATACGGCGGATATGGATATACGAAAGACTATCCAATTGAACGGATGATGCGTGACGCTAAGATTACTGAAATTTATGAAGGAACCTCAGAAGTCCAGATGATGGTTATCTCCGGATGGATGGGCGTAAAATAAAACTGTAACGGCTAAATGAAAATCAGATTTGGAGACAGGCTGATTGGAAAAATGAGATCAGGAAGAAACAGCTGATTAAAAAATGAGATCAGGAAATCAGAAAGGCGGGAAAGGTTAATGAATATAAAACTGCCATATTCCAGAGACGGTATGACGCTGCATCTGGATGAAACATTGGATTATGAAATTCTGGAATCCGCCATTGCTTCTATGCCAAAAAGTGAAAAGAGCGAAGACGAGATCGTAGCGGAGGCGATGGCAAATCCGATCGGTTCGCCAAGGCTCTCTGAACTTGCGGCGGACAAGCACCGTATTGTAATTATCTGTTCCGACCATACGAGGCCGGTGCCAAGCCGGCATATTATCCCGCAGATGCTGCGGGAAATCCGGCAGGGAAACCCGTCTGCGGATATTACGCTGTTAATCGCAACCGGGTTCCACAGGGCGACGACCAAGGAAGAGCTGATAGGCAAGTTTGGCGAAGAAATTGTAGCGCAAGAAAAAATCCGGATTCACGACAGCAGGGAAGACGAGATGGCCAACCTGGGGCAGCTGCCTTCCGGCGCGCCGCTGTTAATCAATAAAATTGCGGCGGATGCAGATTTACTAGTTAGCGAAGGGTTTATAGAGACCCATTTCTTCGCGGGGTTCTCCGGCGGCCGTAAAAGCGTCCTGCCGGGCATATCCAGCCAGGTAACTGTTTTAGGCAACCATTGTTCTGCGTTTATTGATTCGCCGTACAGCCGAACCGGTATTTTGGAAAACAACCCGATCCACAAAGATATGGTTGCTGCCAGCCGGATGGCGAAACTGGCGTATATCGTAAATGTAGTCATTGATGCAGATAAAAAAGTAGTTCATGCGGTAGCCGGGGACGCAAATGATGCGCACGCCGCCGGCTGCCAGTTCCTCCGCAGATACTGCCAGGTGACGCCAAAAAAAGCGGCGGATATTGCAATTTCCACCAACGGCGGGTATCCGCTTGACCAGAATATGTACCAGTCCGTAAAAGGGATGACGGCTGCGGAGGCCGCGGCAAAAGAAGACGGTATCATTATTATGGTATCAGACTGCGGGGACGGCCATGGCGGGGAAGGGTTTTACCAGGCGCTGAAAAACTGCGAAAGCCCAAAAGCGCTGATGGATGAGATCTTAAACGTGCCGCAGGATGAGACAAAGCCGGACCAGTGGGAATACCAGATACAGAGCCGTATTTTGATCCGCCACAAAGTCATCTACGTCATGTGTGAAAAATACCGCGCAATGGCACGGGAAATGGGCTTTGAGACAGCGGCGGATGTAAACGAGGCGTTAGAAACCGCGTTGAAAGAAAAAGGCCGCGGGGCGCATATTGCAGTGATTCCGGACGGGGTATCCGTAATGGTAAAACCGGCGGAAAGGACTTAAAAAAGGTTCGTATTAAAAAGGTAATAGCAATTGATTGTTTTCATAAATTTCGTATATACGATAAGCTTTTCATGATAGTTTATCTGTATATATACATCATGATTCACTCCCCAAATAATGCCAGGTATGCCAGACGACCTTGTTTTGGCGTGCCTGGCGCTTTGCATTATGTTCGTTTGATCCGCTATGGTTTAGATTTGGGATTCCTCAATTATCAATTTTTTCACTTGCAAATTGCCTGTAGATAGCATACAATAGAAGTCATTATATTGGGGGCTTAAAACAGCCGTTTGAAAATGCCCGCGCGGTATTTAAGGAGAAAGCATTTTTTATAACATGGATTATACAAAATTAAATGGGAAAAAAACTTATGAATATGTGTTTGATTATTTTTCTGAAAAAATCATGTCCGGAGAATTACAATTAAACGATAAAATCCCTACCGAACGGGATATTGCTGAAAAGCTGGGCGTCAGCCGCAATTCTGTCAGGGAAGTGATGCATATGCTGGAAATTACGGGGCTGATCGAATGTATGCAAGGAAGCGGCAATTATGTCCGGTGCGACCCGGTAGAATATATGTTGAAATCTGTCAATATGGTAATGGCGTTGATGAAAATCGACTATTCAGAAATTTTCCATATAAGGACTGGGTATGAATATGCGGCAGTACGCTTGGCGATCGACACGGCGGCGCCCGAAGAGCTCGAAGAAATGAACCAGATATTAAAAAAAATGGACGAGCCAATGAGTTCCAAAGAAAGCGCCAAGTTGGATATGGAATTTCACAGCAAACTGGTCGGCGCGTCCCATAACCGGATGCTGATTTTATATAATTCGATGCTTGCGGATTTGATGGACCAGTTTATAGAAAATTTCCGGACAAATATTTTGAAAAATAAAATGCGCGCAGAATTGCTGCGGCGTTCACATTGGGGGATATACAACGCGCTTGTCGCGAAAGATTTAGATGCCGCAATGAAAGCGTTTGACAAGCATTTTCGAATCGTGGAAGACCAGCTGGATAAATTTATGCAAAATTCATGAAAAGTAAAAACAGCGTAGACATAGGGGCATCGGTCAGGTGATCGGTGTTTTTTCTATACTTTTTATCTATACATCATGATTCAGGATATCTATTTGCATTCCTGTAAAAAATTCTATATAATAGCTCTCAACAGTCCGGTCGCCAAAAAGTGGCAGGGCGAGATTTGCCGGATATCAATATACAGAGTAAAATGTAAGGATGGAATTGCAGGGATGAAAAAACAAGTAAGAAAGAAAACATTTGCGGCGGCAGCCTGCTTTTTATTTCTGCTGCTTGGGCAGCTTCTGCTGCCAATGCCTTCCGTGCAGGCGGCGCAGAAAGTGGAAAGCCAAAAACAGCTGGAGCAGGTTTTTAAAAAGCAGATCGGCAAAGGAAAGCAGACGATCTCATTTACGGCCCCAGGGACGTATACAACGGCGCAGATACAAGACGCTTTGGTGCGCGCGGCAAAAAGCGTCAACCGGCTGCTGGCAGGCAGGGTTTCTCTCAGCCGGCGCGCCATCAGCGGGCAGAACGGATACGCGCAGTATACAATCGTGCTTTCAGACGACGCGTTAATGAAAGTGAAGACGCTGCATTCTAAAAAAGCGGCGGTAAAGGCCGCGGCAAAAGCGCTGAAAAACGGTGCGTACAAAGTTAATTTTTACAGCGAGGATTCCTATTATGAAGTGTTTAGCCGCCTGCTGCAGCAGCATCCGGAATATAATTACGGGACGGCAGTATGGCGTAATACGAACGGTGCGTACGGATACCGCAGAAACAGCAGCCTGACACGCAAACAGCAGTCCGATAAAATGGCCGCAGCCGACCAGGCGGCAGCAAAGGCAGTAAACAAGTGTATTAAGCCCCAAATGACAGCGAAGCAGAAGGCAAGGGCGGTGCATGACTATATAATTAGAAATTGCAGGTACGGGGGCTCCGTAGATGCGTATACCGCGTATGGGGCGTTAGTCGACGGCGTCGCGGTCTGCCAAGGGTATGCGGCGGCCTTTAACCTGATGGCGCAAAAATGCGGCCTGCAATCTATGGCCGTCTGCGGTACAACCCGGGGCGGCGCCCATGCATGGACTTATGTAAAGGTTGGGAAGAAATACCAGTA
>CASUON010000091.1 GCA_949457475.1 uncultured Lachnospiraceae bacterium | reverse complement strand
GTAAAAAGAAGCGGTTATTCGTACGACGCAGGCGGAAGGCGGTGAATGGGAGTCGATGGCGGATTTAGTAAGCGTAATTGTACCTGTGTATAATGTTGCGGCTTACGTTGGAAAATGCCTAGCTAGTATTTCAAGGCAAACGTATTTGGATATAGAGGTGGTTGTTGTCAATGATGGGTCTACAGACGGGTCAGAACAAATTTGCCGGGATTTTTGCGGTCAGGACAGTCGTTTTCATTTATATACGAAAGAGAACGGAGGGCTATCCAGTGCCAGGAATTATGGACTGGAACAAATAAATGGCAAATATGTTTGTTTTATAGACGCTGATGACTGGGTAAAAAAAGATTATATTTCTTCGTTGGTTGAAGGCATTGATGGCGCTGAAATTGTGATTGCCGGATATGTATTAGACGATAGGACGATTAGAAAACGTTATATTCCATACCGGCAGCCTTTTTTGAAAAAATCCTATGAAGGGGTTCAAAAGAATGCGATTATTGAATGCTTGCTATCGAATGAAAGAAAACGGAGAAAAGAAATTACCGGAACGGTAGTACCCGTATGGAAAATATGTATGCCGTAAAGTTTTTGAGAAGAAATAATTTGCGTTTTATATCAGAGAGGGCCGTTTATGCGGAGGATTTTTTGTTTAACTTAGAAGCTTATTGCCTGGCAAGTAAAATCCAAGTCATAGATGTTGCGCAAGTCGTGCATTTAATTAATAAAGGGTCTCTTAGCCAGTCTTATAGGAGCCGGTATTATGAAATGCAAAAAGAATTATACCGTAGATGCCGCGAGGTGGTAGACGCGTACCAGGAAGGCGTATTTTCAAATAGTTTTCAGTCGAGGGTTCCCCTGTTGATTGCGGACGCCGTTTTAAAAGAGAGTAAATGCAGTGTGTACCGTGCTGTAAAAAAATATAAGCTTATTTATTACGATGCGTTTTTTGCAAAGGCGCAAAAAAAGGGCGCAGACGATTGTCTTGTATGGAAATATAAAATACTTTACAGGCTATTTAAAAAACATCGGTTTGTGATTTGTTATATAACCGCGAGGTTTATGTATGCGGGCGAGGCGCCGTATCGTTATTTTACATATCTTTTTGCAATGCGCGAAAGGAAAAAAGAAGGACGGGTACAATTGTCAAGTGAGGTTTAGTGAAAATGCCGGAAATCATAAAAACAATTCATTATTGCTGGTTTGGGGGCAATCCGCTTTCAGATACCGCGATCAGGTGTATCGAGAGCTGGAAAAAATATTTTCCAGGCTATGAAATAAAAGAATGGAATGAGACGAATTTTGATGTCAAAGCGTGCAAGTACACAGCTGAGGCATATGAAAAGAAACGATGGGCGTTTGTGAGTGACTATGCACGGTTTTGGATATTATATGCGTATGGCGGATTATATTTTGATACGGATGTAGAAGTGATAAAAAGTATGGACGATATCCTTGCCCGGGGCGCATTCATGGGGTGCGAGGGGAGAAATATAAATGCCGGCCTTGGCATGTACGCCGAGCCGGGACTTGATTTATATGCCGCGGTATTAAAACATTATGAAAAAGAGGCTTTTTTGCTAAAAGATGGCTCCTGTAATCTCAAAACTGTCGTAACAAGAGTCACAGAGGTACTGGAAAGATATGGATTTGACAGGTTCCGGTATGGCGAGATACAAAACATTTGCGGAGTATTTATATATCCTTCCGATTATTTTTGCCCGATGGATTTTAATACAAGAAAATTGTGTATTACAGGAAACACCCGTTCGATACACCATTACGATAATTCATGGTTTGACGAAAGGGGACGGTATTGGCAGACGTTGCGTTTGAAGTTGAATAGGTTTTTACCGAATTGGGCCGCAGCACGCATAGCGTTCGTGGTTTCCTATATGAAATATGGGGGGATCAGGAAGTTCATAGCGTATATAAAGTATAAAGAGAAGTAGAAAACAAATGAGAAACGGATTGTAAAAAAATAAAGAAGCACAAGAAAGAAGATAGAAAATAAAAGGGAAATAAAACAAGGATAAAAAGAAAAATAGAAGAAAGATAGCAGAGAGATAGCAGAAAGATAGAAGAAAGATAGAAGAAAGATAGAAAAGACACGAATGAAAGAAAGACAAGTTCAGCCAAAAAACTACTATATAATAGGAAGTATCTACATAGCTCTTATTATCATTACCGTATTATCGGCTTTTCACGGAGCCGGATTCAAAATGTTTAGCTCCTATACACTGGTTATCTATACGGTGGTTGCGGTGTGGGAATTCATACATGAAAGAAAAGTATCAAGGAAACTCTTTGCGGCAGCTGGAACTGCCGTTGTCTATTATATAGCCTTGTCTATATGGAATGAAGACGCCGGGATCGGGAGCGGGGTATTGGTGTCTTCGTCTTTGCTGTGTATGGTTGTTATGGACAGGCTTGCGATCAGAAAAAAACAGCTTATTTTGCTTGAGCGGTTCTGTTTCGTTTCCGTTATTGCAATGACGGCAGTTTCGTTTCAAATTCACAGCAGCCTTGCAAATTATATGGCGTTTGCCAAGCGCGGCGTCAATCCAAATTCATGGGCGCAAATGGCATTGTTCCTTGCCATGTTATTCGCAGCGCTGCATGTTGGAAAGGGCAAAGCCGCCTGCTCGTTTGTAATTTTGTGCGCGGCAGTCACGGCGTATCATTGCAGGACAAGATTTGTAACAATCGCAGCTTTGTTATTTGCCGTTTTATATTGGATGCCTGCGGGCGTATTTAAAAATAATAGGATGCGTCTGCTGGCTGTTTTGGTTATTGCCTTTGGTACTGTGTTCCCATTTTTATATTTATGGATGTATAGATCTGGATTTCAGTTAAGCGTATATGGAAAAGATATCTTTTCAGGGAGAGAATCTATCTGGAATCATATATTTCAGACGTTTGCGTACCATCCAAGAAAAATGCTTACCGGCCTTGGTTCAAATTATAATGCAGGGGCGTTAAATACGCATAGCGTATATATAGGATTGTTAACGGATTTTGGGGTAATAGGGTATTTTTTATATTTTTCTTTTGTTATGGTTTTAATATCAGAAAAGGGCCGCTATGTAACGTTTGAGAATACAAAAAACGCATTGCTGATGTTTATTATAGGAAATTTATTTATGGGCATCACGGAAACGACGATGTTATGGAGCGGGATTTTTTGCCTGAGCTATATCAGCCTGGGTGTTGCGGCTCCAATTAATTATAATGAACGCAGCTTATCATATAGAATAAGGAAGGGTTCTTGCAAGTGGAAAAAATCGGGAATAAGGATAAAAATAGGGAACGGAAAGCGTTTGGGCATAAAAGGAAACGGCTTGCTATTTTAACGCCCACGTATAATAGGGCCCATACATTGTGTAGGCTCTATGAATCTTTGCAAAGCCAGCGGGCACATAACTTTGAATGGTATTTAGTAAATGACGGGAGTACAGACGGTACAGAAGAACTCGTCCAGTCCTGGCTGCATTCAGGCGAAAGTAAATTTACGATACATTATTTCAGAAAGGAAAATGGAGGGAAACATAGGGCTATCAACGATGTAGTCCCTGTAATAGACGCGTTATTTACTATGATTGTAGATTCAGACGATTATTTATGCAAAGATGCAACGGCAACCGTTGGAAAATGGCTAGAGGAGGCCTATACGAAAAAATATCTTGCAGGCGTAGCCGGGCTGAGAGGGTATCCGGACGGCCGTATGATTGGGTCGTACCCACGAAAAATCAAGCCGGGGGGATATATAGAAGCAAAAAATACAGAACGTATCCGAAAACATCTCACGGGGGATAAAGCGGAAGTATACCGCACCGCTATTTTGAAGAAATATCCGTTCCCGGAAATCAAAGGGGAAAAGTTTATACCTGAATCTGTGGTATGGAACGCGATTGCTTTGGATGGGTACGCCATTCGCTGGTACAACCGTATTATATATATATCAGAATATTTAGAAGACGGCCTTACGAAAAACCTGGACAAAAATAGGCTGGAGAACTGGAAAGGATATACGCTTGATACAGCCATTGTAATGAAGTCAAAAAACCTGTCAAAATACAGATATTTGGGGCGGTATCTGTTAATTGCAAAAAATGGGGGGGTTATGCAAAACGATATCTGCAAAACGTTAAATATCAACAATAGGCAGTACTTGTTAGGGAAAGCGACGGCAATGCTACAGGTTTTTTGGGATCTGTTACAAAAGAAAAATAAGGAGAATAAATGATAAACGAAAACGGGAAAACCGGACGGAAAATAGGGTTTTTAAGATCCGGCGTACATCCGGACCATGTATTGGCATATCAGAAAATGCTTGCAAAAAAAGGTATTGGGGTATTTGCGGTTTGTGAGGCAGTTTATGAAAAAAAAGAATATCACGATACGATTCAGGTGTACTGTTTCGAAGACTGGCTGCGGGCAAAGTGGGGAAAAATAGATATTTCTGATCTTGAACAATATCAAAAAAAATATGCGGAATATAATTTATGGGAAATATATTATACCGACCGCTATATGAGATATAAATACCATTATGAAGATGCCTGTAAAATGATGATTGGCGCGTTTTCTTTTTGGGAATATACGCTAAGGAAGTCTGGGGCAGATTTTATTGTGAGCGATTGTATAATCGGCGCCCATAATTTTATCGGGATGATTGTAGGACAAAAAAGGCGCGTTCCATACATTTCGATTCAGGGGGGACGGTATAAAAAGTATTATTCTTTTTTTTCGTTAAAAGAGGGGTATGTCGATAGAGAATACGATGCTTTTGCAAAAAAGCAGGAAAAACTTTCAGACGGGGAAATCCAGTTTGTACGCAAATTTATTTACGATTATATCAACAACAACAGGCATCCCGAATATATATACGCAGATGTGAACGCGAATAAAGAATGGGGCAAGACGATAGGATATTATTTAAAACGGATCAAAAATGTATCCTATTTGTGGGATAGGAAATTTGCAAACAAATTTGACACAAAACAATATAAAGGGAAATGGAAAACATTGGAACCCGCGGTGGAAACTGCCAGGCGACAGATGATAAAACCATATTTTGAGAAACCGGATAATAAGGAAAAATATGTGCTGTTTCCTCTTCATTTTCAACCGGAAGCATCTACTTGCGTATATGCAAGAAAGTATGAAAATCAATTATATTTTATAGAACAGCTTTCCAAAAGCATTCCGGCTGGGATGGTTATTTATGTCAAAGAACATATGGTCCGCCAGGGGCATCGTCCCCTGTCTTTTTATCGTAGACTAAAAAAGTATCCGAATGTAAAAATCATTGGGCCGGATATTTCGGGCAGTACGCTGATTTCCCATTGCGAGTTTGTCGTCTGCCTTACCAGTACGATGGGGTTTGAGGCGCTTATGTACGGCAAGCCGGTATTCATTTGCGGGAGCTGCTTTTTTGAAAATTTTTCAGGTGCGCAGAAAATCCGGGATGTATTTGATGAAAAAGAAAAATTTTTAACGCCTCCAACACAAGATCGTGGCTTGTATATTCGTCAGATGGCATATTATTTTAGATCGTTGCATTTGTGCACAACGCAGGAACAGCCAATGGATGATGAGGATACGCAGGGATTGGCTAAGGTAAGAGAAGAGACGGTAAAGGCATTGCTGAATTATATAGAGCAAATACATTAAATAAGGAAAAGGAACATGGATTTTTATAACAAATTAAAATCATTTGGCAAAGGAGAACTGGAGTTTTTGCAGGGGATGGCCCAAGCATTTATTTCAGGGAAAAACGAATATAAAAAGGTTCCAAGGAAATTGTCGATAGACCGTGCACTGTATTTGGAAGGTGCTTTTATTGCAAAAATAACGTGGGGGGGGGTATTACCTAATTTATCCATCGCTTAACGCGCAGGCGGATCTTTTTACATTCGGCGGTAACGGCAATGTTGAAGACATTGGATATGATTTTATCGATTTATGCCGTAAGCATAAGCCCGAGTTGACGCTTCATACACAAGCGATAAGCTTTTTCCGCAGGCATGGTTTGTTCCGTCCAGGAGAAACGTATTTTCATGAGGTTAAGAGGGTTAAAATCGGACAAGGGCTGCTATATAAAGATGGCGTTTTTCAAGGGTATGTGGATTTGCCAGTCCATACATGGAAACGGACTACTACGGAAGATTATCGGCGAGGATTATGGAATTTTGTTAAATTGCAGACATTGATACAAAAAAATAATGAATATCTTTTATTTAGCGGCGGAAGGGATTCCGCTTTGTTGGCGCTGTTGATGAATAAGGATATGGGGGTGGAGGCCGGGCTGGTTCATGCAATTCCAAGAGGCGCTGCCTTGCCTGATGATACGAAACGCAATATTAGCTTTTATGAGGAATTCCTAGGACAGACGGTTGCTACGGTAACGTACGATTATAACGCGTATACATTTGACGATATAACGTATATTTGCAGGCAAATGCCATTAGCAGCACATATAAGTATTGGATTTGACGCGATGAATAAATTTGTTGCAAAAAACAAGGGGCGTTCATGGACGGGGCAGGATGCGGATAGTATGTATTCGCTAGGGTATACCGGAGGTGCTTTAAAGGAGGTTGTGGCAAGGCTTATGGAAAGCGACGGCAGTTATAAAAGCCTTGCGGATGTAGAAGGCCGCTCATGCTTTCGCTTGTGTTCCCAGGCGCTGGCTTTTGCATATAACCTTAAAAATAAGAACGTAAAAGCCCCTGTATGTGTGGAAGATTTAAGAAGAGCGTTTTCCGAAATGCGAACGTCGATACCGCTTGTCGATGCCGCATACAAGGCAGAGCCAGGGCGGATTCTTTCGTTGCAAGAGGCGAGGCATATTTTATACCGGGATAGGATGTCATTTTTTATAAGTGGGAGGGACCACCGGGTGGTAGCCGTAGCTGGCAATCCTGTTTATCCTACGGTTTTTCCCTATTCCAGCGCAATGATGTATTTTCTGCATATCGGCATAGAAAAAAATTTAGGTGAAGCCGTAAGGAATAAAAAGAAAATATCTGATTTAATCTGCTCCTATATAGGAAGTAAGAATTTCCGAAGGCTGTATCCTGGCGAACTATTCCATACCTATGCGGCAGGTGCACAAATAGAAAAGGATATCCTTAATAAAACGGTTTTTGGCAGGTCAATCCGCGAATATTCTGGCTATCAGGGTGGATTATTGACAGAAGCAATACCGCTTGCGTGGGAAAAAAGCGTGATGGGAATGTTAGGTTTTGAGTAATGATGTTTTATTTGCTAAAGGATAGGTACCATATGTTATCTTTGCCGCTGAAATCCAGTTTTTGGTTTATGGTGTGCAATTTTACGCAAAAATGTATCTCGATGGTTACAACGCCTGTTTTCACCAGGATACTGAGTGAAGAGGAATATGGCATATGCGGCATCTATTCGTCTTGGAGTATGGTCTTTGAGATTATTGTTTCGTTGTGCTTGGGTTCTTGCGCAATGGTTTTATATACGAAGCTGGATGATAAGGAAAGGGTGCTGTCTTCGCTGACCAGTCTCCAGCTTATTTTGGGAGCTGTTTGGAGTATCGTATTTTTGATCGCGCATACATGGCTAGCTAAAATGCTCGATATGTCCGGGCCTTTGTGTATGGCGATGATCCTTTCGGTAGCATCGTCACAGGCTATTTATCTTTGGATGGGGTACAAAAGATACCTGTATGAATATAAAGGGTCGGTGCTAGTCACGATTGTTGTTACGCTAGTGTCCAATGTGGCGAGCGTATTGTCTGTGCTTTTTATTTCAAAATCCGCAGCCGGCCGACTGCTGCCTGCTGCATTTGTAAATGTTGTGGCGGCGCTGGCATTATATGCGTGGGATCTTCGGGAATGTTTTGCATTATTTGATGCCCATATATGGAAATTTGCATTTTCGTTTGGAATCCCACTGATTCCGCATGCCGTTTCACAATTTGTATTATCTGTTTCAGATCGTCTGATGATTAATTATATGTGCAGCACAAGGGATGTTGCCATGTACAGTGTCGCAGGCTCTGTAGGAGCAGTCATTTCGATGTTTACCGCGTCGGTTAACGCATCCTTTTCTCCATACCAATACCAGCAGATAAAAAATAAATGCTATGAACAATTAGGGAAAAAGGCAGACCAGGTTATGTTTATACTGGCCGTGATTTTGTGCGGGATTATGCTATTCGGATATGAAATTACGATGATCTTTGGTGGAAAAAAATATGAGGAAAGCGCGCAGATGATCGTTCCGCTTTGCCTGGGCGCTTATTTTGGATATTTATTCCAGTTGTTTTCCAGGGTTCAGGAGTATTTTTTGCACAAAGCGACGCTGGCGATTGCTTCTACGCTTTGTGCGGTGGTAAATATTGCGATGAATTTTGTGTTTATAGGATTGTACGGCTATAGGGCGGCAGCGTATACAACGTTTGTATGTTACATGGCGTTTTGCCTGTTGCATTTTGGTTTTTATAAAAGGGTGCTGCGCATAGAACTGGATGGGGCGCGTATCTATCATGCCAGGCGTTTGGCTGCGCTGTCCGGCTGCCTCATAGCGGCCGGTTTTTTGATTGGATGGGTCAGTAAAGTTCGAACCGTAAAGTATTTTGTAACGGCGGCCTTTATATTCGGTTGTGTTATAAATCGTAAGAAACTATGGGTATTGTTACAGGATTCTTTTTAATAAGAAAGTGAGGCAACATGGAAAAACTAGCCATTCAAGGCGGATACCCCGTCCGGTCGGGCAAAATATATTATGGGCGCCAGTGGATTGACGAAAGCGACGTGCAGGCGGTAAACGCCGTATTAAGGAGCGACTTTATCACATGCGGGCCAAAAGTAGACGAGCTGGAGCAGGCTTTGTGCGCGTATACTGGCGCGCGGTATGCCGTCGCGGTAAACAGCGGGACGTCTGCCCTCCATTGCGCTTGTATAGCCGCGGGAATCGGCCCTGGCGACGAAGTGATTACTACGCCGCTGACGTTTGCCGCATCGGCAAACTGCGTCTTTTATTGCGGCGCGAAACCGGTTTTTGCGGATATCAACCCGCAGACGTACAACATTGACCCGCAGAGCATTGCAGCGCGTATTACCAAACATACGAAAGCCGTCATAGCCGTTGATTTTACCGGACAGGCCGTACAGATTGATGAAATCCGCGCAATCTGTAAAGAACACGGGCTTTTGTTTATCGAAGACGCCGCGCATTCCATAGCGACAAAATATAAAGGGCGCCGGGTCGGGTGTTTGGCCGATATGACCTGTTTTTCCTTCCATCCGGTCAAGACGATTACCGGCGGGGAAGGCGGCGCGGTGCTTACCAATGAGGAAGGGCTGTACAAAAAACTGGTTTTAGCGCATACGCATGGGATTACGCACGAGGAAACAATGATGGAGGGCGCGCCCCATGAAGGCCCCTGGTATTATGAGCAGGTCTGCCTTGGCTATAACTACCGCCTGACGGATTTCCAGGCAGCCTTGATCTTAAACCAGCTTGGCAAAATCGGCCAGTTTACGCAGCGGCGCAAGGAGATTGTAGCAAGGTATGATGAAGCGTTTGGCAAGATGCCGGAGCTTGTTGTGCAAAAAGAGATCGCAGAATCGGATACCTGCCGCCATCTGTATATTATCCAGTTAAGGCTGGAGAAGCTGAATTGTACGCGGCTCGAGTTTTTTGAAGCGATGGGGGCGGAAAATGTCCAGTGCCAGATACATTATGTGCCTGTCTACTGGTTTCCCTACTATAGGCATAAAGGGTATCAAAAAGGGCTATGTATGCATGCGGAGGAAGTGTACCGGAAGATTATGAGCATCCCGCTGTATCCAAAGATGTCTGACCAGGACGTGGCGGACGTCATCCATGCAGTAAGAAAAGTAATCGGTTATTACAAAAAAGGAAAGTGAAAGAATCTATGTGCAAAGTAGCGATTATTACCGCCCGTGGCGGCAGCAAGCGGATACCACATAAAAATATAAAAGAATTTTGCGGCAGGCCGATCATCGCCTATAGCATTCAAGCGGCGTTGTCCAGCGGGCTTTTTGATGAGGTTATGGTGTCGACGGACAGCGATGAGATTGCAAAGGTAGCGATGAAATACGGGGCGAAAGTCCCTTTTATGAGGAGCCGTTTAACAAGCGATGATTATGCTACGACTTCAGACGTAATAGAAGAAGTATTGGGCGCGTACGAGGCCAGGGGGACGTGTGTGGAGCTATTCATGTGCCTCTACCCGACGGCGCCGTTTGTAACAAAAGAAAAACTGGCCGCGGCAATGGAACAACTGGAACGTGCGCAGGCCCCGTCCCTCGTAGCGGTTACGAAGTACGCGTTTGCGCCGCAGCGGGCTTTTGTCATACGCGACGGTCAGGTGTCTTATCTTTATCCGGAAAACGAGCGGGTAAGGAGCCAGGATTTAGAGCCGCTCTATCATGACTGCGGCCAGTTTTATATTTGCAGGGCAAAACCGTTTCGGCGCTACCATTCCCTGGTTATGCCTGGTTCGATACCATTTATGGTACCGGAAGAAGAAGTCCAAGACATTGACACGGAAAAAGACTGGCAAATTGCAGAAATGAAATATAAAATGCAAAAATACAATTACATGCACCGGGACGGTCCGTAAAGCAGCCGCCAGGCGCGCCAGAATTGGAACAGTGAAAGAAGGGGGCGGGCGTAGCTATGTCAAAATTATATGAAAAAATAAACAGCCAGGATGTCTATATTATCGCAGAGATGAGCGCAAACCATGGAGGAAAACTAGAACACGCGCTGGAAATTGTCCGCCAGGCAAAAGAGGCCGGGGCGGACTGCCTGAAAATCCAGACGTATACGGCAAAGAGCATGACCATTGACTGTGACCGCGCGTGTTTTCAGATTCATGGCGGCCTATGGGACGGATACGACCTCTATAGGCTATATGAATACGCGGCCACCCCTTACGAGTGGCAGGCGCGGATACAAGAAGCGTGCGCAGCCTGCGGCATAGATTTCCTTTCCACGCCTTTTGATACGGCGGCGGTAGATTTTTTGGAATCG
>CASUON010000090.1 GCA_949457475.1 uncultured Lachnospiraceae bacterium | reverse complement strand
ATCCGGACGGGCCTGCTGCCTGGTTCCGGCGTCCGGGATACAAAAATTTAAGGGATATCCCCACCCCATGAAAAGTAGCAAAAGCGGTTACCGGGCGCGGATAGCGATAGGAAGTAGGGTTGCAATTGCGCAGGCGAAGTAGTATAATGGCGTAGGGCTAATCGGTCAGAAAGTAGAAGAGCCGGCCTGCTATTAGAATGGAGGATAAGCGATTGAAACGGATTGTTCGGATTGTTGCAATTGGAATTGTTCTTGGAATATGTTTACTGATGATCCAAAAGGGGTTTCGGATTGAGGAAGACGCCTTTATGCGCGGCTACTGGATCGTAGCGCCGTTGATTATCGCAGGGGCCGTATTGGCAAACGTCTGTTATAACCTGTCCTACCAAAGAAAAATGCGCAAAATCGTTGGATTGCTGGATAGCGGGAACACGCAGGAATATATTGAAGAAGTAGAAAAATTGCTGCACACTGCCAAGGGGCAGGGCCTGCGCAATATTTTAAAACTGAACCTCGCTGCCGGATATATAGAAGCCAAGCGGTATGATACGGCGATAAATATGCTAGAAGAGCTGCCGGATCAATGCTTTTTAGGTTCGGCGTTAAAGATGTGCCGCCGGCTGAATTTATGTATCTGCTATTTTTATACGGCGCAGTATGAAAAAGCAATGGGACTGTATGATGAAAGCCAGAAATTTTTGCAGCCGTATAGGAACGGCGAAACATATGGGGGCAATATCGCAGTCCTAGACATTCTTGCCGCGATGAAAAACAAGCAGTATGGCCAGGCCCAGACACTGCTTGAGGCAGCGCAAAAGACATGGGGGAATCCCCGTTTGCAGGATGAGTTTCACAAACTGGGCGAAATGCTGGTAGAAGTTTCATGAAGACGCCAAAAATCAGTAACGCTATGATATGGGTAGCCGCATATTTTGGAATTATGCTTTTTTATACATTTTTAAATGTAGCAGTTTGGAGAAAGGCGTTTCCCCATTATTCGGAGTGGATCAATATTGTAGTTATCATGATATGTGCGATTGGATTTATTTGTTTGCTCAAAAGCAGGTATGAAATAAATCTATTATCGAATGTCACGTTAACAGGTGTTTTTTTGGCTATCTGTTGCTCTGTTTTATTTTTCCTGCTTTTAGATCAATGTTTAGACCCTATATTTGAAAGCGTTTTTCTTCAAAGTGAACAGGATTATCAAGAAACAGTACAAAGTTTCATAAAATCGCCTGTCACAAGCCTAATACAGGTATGCCTGATTGCGCCCATTATAGAAGAGGTTCTAATGAGAGGGTTTGTATTGGGTGGGCTGAAAAAATCTTATGGTGTCGTGCGGGCGCTATTTATTTCTGCTATATTTTTTGCAATCCTGCATTTTAATATGGTTCAGACGTTATCGGCGTTTGTGTGCGGTGTTGTATTAGGATTGCTTTATATAAAAACCAATTCGCTACCTTGCTGCATCATTGCGCATTGCGGATATAACTTGATATCTTATATAACAATCATGTATCCACATATCGACAGGTAGGGCGTTGCCATAATCACAATGAAACAGTCATACAGCGTCAGAGCGTATAGAAAACAGCCTATGCGCTCTTTTTTTGCTTTATAGGAGTAAACGGTAATAATAACAGCTGGAACGAGAACAAAAAGGAGTATAGAATGGTATTGATAAATGAAGATTTATTAGCCATTTTTCAACTGCTGGATACGAAACTGAAAGCAGGCGGTAACTATTTTACAACTAAAAAGATACAGACTATTGAGGAAAGTTGCTTTTTAGGGTGGAAAACGCTTGATTCACAAAAAGAAAAATGGGAAAGTTTTTTGGACAACACAGATACAATACTTCAAAGAAGGGATATATATGTATTACGTATGATGGATTGGATCGTATCTGTGGCAATTATGAAAACCTATTTGGATATATTAGAAGCCTCCTTGATTTCTGGCTCCGGCATAATAACCGGTATACAAATATAAAGGCAAAAATTTTCCTAAGAAGCGATCTGTATAACGCAAAATCGCTTCAATTTGTAGATGCGTCTAAAATGGGGGGATATAGGTTTGATTTAAATTGGGACACGCGTTCTCTTTATCGTCTTTTGGTAAAAAGAGTGGCTAATGCTGGGTCGGATGAGGTAAATTTATATTTGGAAAATGTACCTGGACTTATGCAATTGAAAATAAACGGGGAATTGGGATACATGCCCAATGATTCGGAAGATGTATTTAGGCTATTGATCGATAAAATGGTTGGGCGCTATATGGGGAAAAATGCAAAACGTGGTATAAGTTATACGTGGGTTCCTAATCATATTCAAGATACAAATGGAGAAATAGCCCCGAGGGCTTTTCTCAAATGTTTCGCATTCGCTGCAGAAGCAATGTTAAATAACGAAAATGATATAAGCAGTTTAGAAGGAGAACGGATATTACTTCCAACAAGATTGCAAGGGGCGGTGGAAAAGGTTTCTATTGACAGAGTAAATGAACTGACACAGGAAGAATATCAATGGCTGAAAAATCTAATTTTGCTATTAAATAAAAAATCAATGTTGATGGAAAAGACAGAGTTTTTAGGATACTTGTCCCCAGAAAATTGGCCTGTGGAAGAAAGGGGAAAGCTGCCGGGAAAGAGCAATATAGAAATTTTAGAGACATTAAAGACATTGGGAATTGTAATGGAAACGGCAGATGAAAGGATCAATATTCCAGAAATATATTTGCATGGTTTTGGATTAAAACGAAAAGGCGGCATAAAACGGCCAAAATATTTGAAATAAACTGGATCAAATTATTTACATCTGGCCTTTTAATAGAGATGTCAAAGATTGCTCCAGTAAGAAAAAAGATATCTGAAAAGTTTATAGCAGCATACCAGGCGGGTCAGGCTGATCAAAGCCTTTATAATAACACTTCCTTTCTTGGCGTATGATAGGTTGAATAAATACTTTAGGCGTGGAATACTTCTACACAACAGTTTGAACGAGAACAAAAAGGAGTGTGATAGAGGTGGAAATGCTTAAAACCTTAAAATTCTATCATTTCTGCGTGGCTTTGCAACGGGGTGTTTATCGTCCTCTCTTGGATAGCCTAACAAGAGTTGCATGACAGCATAATAATCTGTGCGGATTTTCCATTTACGCAAGATTTCCTGTCCGTAGCTGCCTGCAAAAGCTGTCCAGCCTTGCCCGATATAACAAGAGCCAATCCCCAAAGAGTCCGCAGCCAACATCATATTTTCAGCGGCAACTGCACAATCATCTACGGAAAAGAGAAAATTTTTTGGGGCAAACATTGTAATGACGGTCGGTGCGCCATAAAAAGCATTTACCAACTTAGGGTCGTCTGCAATACTTGGCTGTTCTTTAGATACATAGTTTTTCGCCGTTGCCATATGGGGATTAGAGTTTGCCCGTTTGATTTTCCCTAACCGTTCATTCACTTCTTTGTCTTGGCATACTGCAAAAATTACGCCCTGTTTCCCGCCCGCACTTGGAGCATAAAGCCCTGCATGTAATATCTGCTGTAAAAGTTCTTCATCTATCTGCTTTTCGTCAAAACGCCTGATTGCACGGCGGTGTAAAATAGTCTGCATTGTTTCATTCATAATCAAACAACCTCCTTCCAACATTGCGGATCAGCCGCATAAAAATTCCCGTCTTTCCCACTTGCTACTGCGGGGCAGCCACGGCAGAATGCAAGCAGCTCACACTAGGAACATTTCTCAAATCTTGTATAATCACGATATGATTCCATTTGGCAAACCCAGATATCGGCAAGACGGTCATTAAATACATTTCCGACTTTGCTGCCCTGTACCCGGCGGCAGGCTTTTCTTCCGGCTTGTCGCCAGCCCCGCAGGCAGATGTAGCAGATGTTTCATTCCAACCAGTTAAATTTGAGAGTGCCATTTTTCAATACCTCCGTTGTGAATTTAGGAACTTTCTTGTTCCTTAAGTACATTGTACAGAATGATGAAAACGAAAAAAAGTACGCACAAATCTATTACTTAGTCACTTTTTTGTAACTCATCTTGAACGGAAGCAAATGGAAATTGTATTGATAGAATCTTTAAAATTATGTCGTATCCTGTTTTTGTGAATAGCTAGGAAAGGATTGGAAAATATTTATGGATGTGATTTTACAAACTACGAATTTGAGCAAAAACTTTAAAGGGCAATGTGCCGTTAACCGTGTATCGCTATGTATTGAAAGAAATACTATTTTTGGTCTGTTAGGGCCGAATGGTGCGGGGAAATCGACGATATTGAAAATGATTACGGGTATTTTTAAACCGTCGTCAGGTACGATTGATTTTAATGGCCGGCCGTGGACGCGAAATGTATTGCATGAGATTGGAGCTTTCATCGAAACGCCGCCTATTTATGAAAATCTGACAGCATATGAAAATTTAAAAGTTAGAGCGGTTCTGTTAGGCGTGAACGATGAGAGAATCCGTGAGGTACTTCATATTGTGCAACTTACGAATACAGGTAAAAAGCGAACAGGACAGTTTTCACTTGGAATGAAACAACGTTTGGGTATCGCGTTGGCGTTGTTAAATAATCCTAAGCTGCTTATTTTAGACGAACCTACCAATGGCCTTGACCCCGTAGGTATCGAGGAACTGCGGGAGTTGATCCGTGAGTTTCCGACAAAAGGGATAACAGTTATCTTATCCAGCCATATACTTTCGGAAGTACAGCAGGTTGCAGACCATATTGGTATTATTTCCGATGGCGTCTTAGGGTATAACGGGAAAGTAAATCCGAAGGAAGATTTGGAGGCTCTTTTTATGCAGGTGGTAAAGAAACATAGAAAGGTCGGTAAATAACATGATAAAACTAATAAAAGCGGAGCATTTTAAGCTGCAGCATACATTTGGCGGAAAAATAATTTTTATTGCGCCCTGTACGATATTGTTTTTAGCGCTTGTTTTGACCGGGGGCTTGGAGGATGCTTTCCCGGCGGGAGCTTGGAATTGGTGGTATTCCTTATTTCTTTCTGGAACATTATCCATTGCTTGTTATCTAAGCATAAAGAAGGATAAAAAAATAAAATATCATAATCTATTCATGCTTCCTATTCTGCCGCAAAAGAGCTGGGTTGCAAAAATCTTGTATTGTGCTTTTGGATTATTCATTTCAAATAGTATCGTTTATATTGGTACATTATTTGGAGGGGCATTATTGGGGACAACCATCTCAATGCTTGAAGGGTTGTCCGCCGTTTTTCTGTTGACGGTTGCATATTTATGGGAGATACCATTATTCCTGTTTTTAAGCGCGAAATTTGGAATGTTTTTAAGCGTGTTTGTTAGTGCAATACTATCAGTTAGCGGAATTATAATTGTTTCGGACAGCTCTTTTTGGTGGTTATATCCTGCGGCGATTCCTGTACGCTTAATGTGCCCCGCGTTGGGGCTGCTGCCAAATGGTTTGCCTGTTCCAATTGGCAGCGAACTTGGCGATACAAATATAATTTTGATAGGTGTTATCTTATCGGTAGCGTGGTTTTTCCTATTTGGTGTTGCAACGTCAATCTGGTTTGCTTATTGGGAGGGGAAATAGCAATGATTTTAAAGTGTCTGGTTGCGGATTATAAAAAAACAAAGTATTTATCTTTTCGTATGGCTCACTTTGTAATCCCTGTTTGTGTTGCCATCCTGTTTCTTGCATATTACTTGAAGGCGCCATGGAACGCGCAAATAAAGACAGAAGCCTACTATCAGATATTAGGGATTGGCTTTCCTATCTTAATAGGATTATTCAGCGTAATGTTAGCAGAACAAGAAGCATCTGCGGCATCCTTTCAAACAATGTTGTCATCGGCAAAAAGGCTTCCTATATTCTATAGCAAATTGATTTTATTAGTGTTAAGCGGGGCATTTTCCGTTCTTTTCGCAAGCCTTTTATTTGGATTGGGAAATATGTATGTGATAAAGCAGTCCGTAACGGATATGGTTTTTTACTTAGCGGCACCCGTTGTTTTAATTGCCGGGAATGTATGCATCTATATTTTTCATTGGTTTTTGTCATTGCGTTTTAATAAAGGCGTGTCTATAATGGTAGGTATTGTGGAAAGTATTGTTGCGGCTTTAATGCTGACTGGGATAGGAGATGGCACATGGTGTTATGTTCCATGCGCATGGGCGTCCAGAATGGTATCTTATATGGTTTTAAAATCTGTCGGAATGCAGATCTTTGATCCAAAGTGTTTTGTTGCAGTTTTACTATGTGTCGTCTTAACGGTTTGCTCAGCCTTTCTATTTGGCATCTGGGTGTGCCGTTGGGAGGGGCAGCAGACGAACGACGAATGATCGGATGTGTTGGAAAGCGGGGGATTTTATGGCGAATATTTTGGCTGTAGATGATGAAAAAGCCATTCTGATGATGATAAAGAAAATCCTAACGGGGGATGGGCATGACGTTACCGTTATAAGCAATCCGCGGCAGATTAGAAAATTAAAACTGTGTACGTTTGACCTGGTTATTCTGGACGTAATGATGCCGGAAATAGACGGATTTACATTATGCAGGGAAATACGTTCTCTTGTAGATTGTCCAATATTGTTCCTTACTGCCAAAACAGAAGAAAACAGCCTGGTTCATGGATTGGAGGCCGGTGCAGACGACTATATCAGCAAACCGTTTGGAAAGATGGAACTTCGGGCGAGGGTAACTGCGCATCTACGCCGCGAACACCGGGAACACGCTGTCAGGCTTTCTTTTTCCAGATGCTATTTTAATCTTTCCGCAAAACAATTAGTAGTCGGAGAGAATGCCGTCCCATTGACGAAAAGCGAGTATCAGATTTGTGAATATCTAGCCCATAATGCAGGGCAGGTATTTTCAAGGGAACAGATTTATGAAAAGGTTTTTGGGTATGATGGGGAGAGCAATGATACAACGATTGCCATGCACATTAAAAATATCAGGTCAAAATTAGAGGCTTTGGATTATTCTCCAATAAAAACGGTTTGGGGGATTGGATATAAATGGGAAGAAAAATAGAGAAAAAAGAAAAAGGGATGTCGTTAAGCATATTTTATCTAAAGTATTTTTTGTATCTGTTTCTTGCGGTGGTTGTCATCTGCATGGCGGCCCTATTTTCTATCATTGGACTTGTTGTTAGCGATATGCTTTATCCCGCCGATTATGCGCAGGAGCAGGCAAAAGTCGCGCAGACAAAAATAAAAGAAGCTGCGTTTGTATGTGAGGATTTAATTCCTGACTTGTGCCAATATGCTGTTTTTGATTTCGATGGGAATATAGTAGACGGAAATATCGATAAAACCGATCTAAAAGCTGCATGGGAAGCGGTATCGGGCAAAACGTCAGACTTTATTGGGAATTATTATAAAGTGATTGTACGGAAAAGCGAATATTGTGTGCTTCAGTACAAAATCGTTCCGCAATATAAATCTGCAACTTTGCGGAAATACCTTTGTCCGCCGCAGACGCTCATTATGGTTAGCACGTTGTTTTTTATTTTGGTTAGTATAGTTATTATAGCTATTCGCTTTGGCTATGTCTTAAAAACGAAAATGAACGCACTTGTTATAATAACAGAAAAAATACAGAATCAAGACCTGGATATTTCTATTGAAAAAGGAAATATCAAAGAGATAAACGCTGTTTTAGAAGCAATGGATAAAATGCGCGATGCGTTAAAGCTTTCTTTAGAAAATCAATGGAAAGCCGAGCAGGGCCGAAAAGAACAAATTTCTGCATTAGCCCACGACTTAAAAACCCCTTTAACGATTATTAGGGGAAATGCGGAACTATTATACGATACAAACCCTACAGAAGAACAAGTGGAAAGCATTCATTATATTGAAGAAAGTTCTTTGCAAATGCAAAGTTATATTAAAATGTTAATAGAGCTTGCAAAAGATACAGACCTGTATCATCCACTGTACCAGACGCTGCCTTTTTTCGATTTTGCAGAGGATATTCATACAACAGCGAGAGGCTTATGTTCTTCTAAAAAAATCACTTTAAAATGGGATTTTAGGAGTAGATTACAGACGTTTTGCGTAGATGCGGGCTTATTGAACCGTGCGTTAGGTAATGTACTATCCAATGCTGTAGAAAACTCACCGCAGGGCGGAATCGTACGTGTGGAAATTTTTGACGAAGAAGGATATATCGCATTTTCGATTAGCGATAGCGGAAAAGGGTTCAGTAAAGAAGCGATGAAATATGCAACGGCACAATTTTATAGGGATGACGCCAGTAGAAATTCGAAAACACATTTTGGGATTGGGCTTTATTTTGCCGATACAATTATTAAATTGCATGGGGGACAGCTTATTTTAGAAAATCTTGAAGAAAGGCCGGGCGCTAAAGTTACGATTAAAATCCCTGTTGGATAAACAAGATGATTTTCTTTTAAGTATTTATAAAATGCCTGATCCTAAATTAAGACAAACAGGGCGCGCATAAGATAGCAGTAATGGATGCCTTGGGGGATAGGTAAATGCCAAAACATGTGACAACAATACCAGCCACGCGCCAACGCTATGGAAAAGGCCCGCAAAAAAATAGCGAGAGACGGAGAGTGGCAGGCTACGCACGCGTCAGTACAGATATGGAAGACCAGCAGGGCAGCTACGCAGCCCAATGCGATTATTATACAAAGTATATCAAGAGCCGCAGCGACTGGGAGTTTGTCGGGCTGTATTCAGATGAAGGGATCAGTGCGACTTCCACCCGCCGCCGCGCAGGATTTCAGCAAATGGTCGAAGACGCCCTAAGTGGAAAGATAGACCTGATTATTACAAAGAGCGTGTCGCGGTTTGCGCGCAATACGGTGGACAGCCTTTCTACGATCCGCAAACTGAAAGATGGCGGCACGGAATGCTATTTCGAAAAAGAAAATATATGGACATTTGACAGCAAAGGCGAACTGCTGCTTACCATTATGTCGTCGCTGGCGCAAGAAGAGAGCCGCAGCATTTCCGAAAACTGCACCTGGGGGCAGCGGAAACGTTTTGCGGACGGCAAAGTGACTGTGCCGTTTGGGCGGTTTTTAGGATATGACCGCGGCGCGGACGGCAACCTCGTAATCAACGAGGAACAGGCAAAGGTGGTGCGCAGAATCTACGGCTTGTTTTTGCAGGGGCGTTCGCCCTACCTGGTTGCTAAAATGCTGACCAAAGAAGGCGTCCCGACGCCGGGCGGGAAAAAAGTATGGGGTAACGCCGTAGTGGAATCCATCCTTTCGAATGAAAAGTACAAAGGAGACGCCCTTTTGCAGAAGGTCTATACTATAGATTTCCTTTCCAAGAAGAAAAAGAAAAATGAAGGCGAAATACCGCAGTATTATGTGGAAGGAAACCACGAGGCCATTATTCCGCCTTCGATTTTTGACCAGGTGCAGGAACTGCTGCGTGCACGGCGCAAAGGGAAAAATTGCGGCAGCTGCGCAAACGTCTTTTCCGGCAGGATCCGGTGCGGGGCCTGTGGGGGCTGGTACGGCTCCAAAGTCTGGCATTCAAATGACAAATACCGCAAAGTAGTCTGGCAGTGCAACCACAAATACGGCGGCGGCAAGAAATGTACGACGCCGCATCTGGACGAACATACTATCCGCAGCCTTTTTCTAGATGCGCTAAACCAGATAAGCAGGGAAACGGATGTCATCTTCGCCGGATTGAAAGAAGCCATAGACAGCGTATGCACGGCCCCGGCGCAACGGGAAATGGTGGGCCAGTTTATCTGTGAATTGCAAAAGATGGAGGGCCGGGCGGACTATTTTGATGAAGGGGCGTGGTATGCGCTCATAGATTATGTAACCGTCTATGAAAAAAACGACATACGGTTTACGTTTAAAAATGGGGAATCTGTTTGCTGTTCAAAGGTGACGACGTCCTTTTCTAGCGCGGAATAAAAATATTGACAATGCGCATAATACGCATTATGATATCTTCAAATCAAACACCCAATTAAGCCTGGAAAAGTTACAATTCCGGAACATGGAGGGGATTTGAATTCCGATACAGTAAAATCAATTTTGAAACGAGCGGGGCTTTAAGCCCCATTTATTCAATCTATATAAACGGAGGTGAATATATTGAAATTAATTTATCCGGCTATATTTAAACCTTTTACAGATCAAAGCGGTGGATATGTGGTAGAATTTCCAGATTTACCCGGTTGTGTAACAGAGGGAAAGAATCTCGAACAGGCTATTGAAATGGGGATTGATGCAGCCAGCGGTTGGATATTGGGAGAACTTGAAGATGGGGAGCAAATTCCAAAAGCTTCCGATTATTCTGAAATAACCGCCGCAAATGGGTGCATGATAAATATGTTATTATTAGACATTGATGCCTATGAAGAAAAATATGGTGAAAAAGCTGTAAGAAAAAACCTTACTATTCCTGCATGGCTGAATACTTTTGCTGAAAAGAATAATATCAATTTCTCTAAACTTTTACAAGACACATTATTTTCAATGGCACAGGCAAAATAAATACAGGGAGCTGTCCATAGGGCAGCTTCTTTTTGAAATTGCTTTTGATTTTCAGGAAATGGTGGAAGAACTGCCGACATTGCTGCAGTTTGACCTTGTGGATATGACGAACGGCAACGTATCGGATGCGCTACGGGAAGAAATTGAAAAGGATGGTATCGTGGTCTATGAAAAAATTTGAACAGTTAAAACGCCAGTATCGTTCACTGAGCGGATATATCGATCTTACGGATTTTTCAGATAAAAATATTTCCGCTACAACGGCAGATTTTGACCGCCTGTTTGAATTGTCTATGAGCAAAATTGAAGCCTGTTACCTGCCGCAGGTAAACAGGCTGATTGCGCTTTTAGCACAACGGATACCAGAAGAGCCTTGGGAGGATACACAGATACCGGACGGTTTGCTGGATTATGCACATAGATCAGGCAGGCCGGTATATCTGGTTATAGAAGATATTCGAAAAAAGTATAACTGCAACAGTAATGCACAGGCATATGGCAAGTGGGAAGAATATCAAGAAGCAATGCGTGTTACTTTTTACGGGGCTGGGATATCCCTTAAAAATGAGAAATAATAGGTTGTTATCCGGCAGTTAGATTCTGGA
>CASUON010000089.1 GCA_949457475.1 uncultured Lachnospiraceae bacterium | reverse complement strand
GTTGACCATAGTAGCGGAATCCACAGTAATCTTTTTTCCCATGCTCCAGTTTGGATGCTTGAGCGCGTCTTCCAGCTGTACATGCGCCAGCTCTTCCCTAGACTTGCCGCGAAACGGCCCACCTGAAGCAGTCAGTAGGATCTGCCGTACACGGTTGCCAGCTGAGCCCTGCAGGCACTGGAAAATTGCGCTATGCTCGCTGTCTACCGGAAGGATTGGCACGCCGTATTCTTCTGCCAGCGGCATAATCAGATGCCCCGCCGTAACAAGCGTCTCTTTATTGGCAAGCGCAATTGTTTTCTTCGCACGTATCGCAGCGACCGTTGGCCACAAGCCGATCATGCCGACGACCGCGGTCACCAGTATTTGCGCCTCCGGTATTATGGCGGCTTCGACCAGCCCATCCATCCCGGATACAATCCGTACTGGCAAATCCGCCGTGCGCACCCGAAGCTGCGCCGCGTCTTCCTCGTCCCAGACAGCCGCCAGCTTCGGGCGAAATTCCCTGATCTGCCGCTCCAGCAAGGTAATATTTTTGCCTGCGGCAAGCGCCCATACTTTGATATCCCCCTGCATACGGGCAATATCAAGCGTTTGCGTGCCAATGGAACCGGTAGACCCCAAAATTGCAATATTTTTCACTTTCCTCACACCTCTAACTTCTGTATCGATACCTGAAAACAGCAACGTAGCGCATACCCTTGCAGCATGCAAAAAGGCAGCAGACCGCGGCCTGGCAATAGCAACGTACCGCGTACCCCCGCAGCATACGAATAAGTAGCAGACCGCGGCCTGGCAATATTTTCAGACTCGCTTTAGCAGCCCGGCAGCCAGGTAGTAAATTACCGGGGCGGTAAAGATCACGCTGTCAAAACGGTCTAATATCCCGCCATGCCCAGGGATCAGCGTGCCGTAATCCTTAATCTTGTAATTGCGCTTGATCGCTGACGCAGCTAGATCACCGATCATCGAACACATGCCGCCCGCCACGCTTACCGCCGCAAGCAGCCAGACCCTGGCGGACGTAAGCCCCATCTGTGCGCGAAACAGCGCACCGTATAGCGCAGTCAGCAAAAATGTCCCAACTAGCCCTCCGATGGCGCCTTCCACCGACTTCTTCGGCGACAATACCGGAGACATCTTATGCTTGCCAAAGAGCACGCCCACACAATACGCGCACGTATCGCAGCCCCAAGAACAAAGGAAGATCAGCCATACCAGATATTGTCCATGCTCGATCTCGCGCAGCTGGTAAATGCCGCTTAGCATAACCGCTACATAAAATACGCCAAAAAATACCGCCGTCACTTGCGACGCGTGGTATTTCGGATACGCCAGCACGTATACGCTCAGCAATACGGCCGTCAGCCCCAGCACTAGCATCATCTTGTCTGGAATCCATGACGCATACAAATCTGAATAGTACAAGACAGCCGCCAGATAGCCGACGCCTGCCGCGGCTGTTTTTTCTATTTGATAGACACGGTATAATTCATACATCCCGATCAGGGAAATGATACAAGTCGCCGCAAGCAAAACTTCCCCGCCGGCAATTATCAAAACCAACGCCGCCGCCACCAGCCCAATGCCGCTTAATAGCCTTGTTTTAAACATTGATCCGTATACTCCTTTACTTTTCTGCCGCCAGGGCGCCAAACCTGCGGTCCCTGTTATTATATGCCTCAATCGCTTTTTTTAATTCCGCCTCGTCAAAATCCGGCCATGGAAGCGGCGTAAAATAAAATTCGCTGTAGGCCAGCTGCCAGAGCAGATAGTTGGAAAGGCGCTGCTCACCGCTTGTACGGATCAACAAGTCCGGATCGGGGATGCCTGCGGTATCCAAAAAACCGGAAAACGTATCTTCTGTAATATCCTGCTCCGCGAGCCTGCCTGCCTCTACTTCCCGGTACATCTTTTTCATGGCGCGCAGCATCTCATCCCGGCTGCCATAATTTAGCGCGATCTGAAAATAAAACCCGTCATATTGGCTGGAAACTTCTTCCAGTTCCCGAATTTGTTTTTGCAGCTGCGGCCCCAGCTTTGAAATATCGCCCAATACGCGCACGCGCATATTGTTCTTTTTTGCGGTCTTTAAACAGGTCTTCATATAGCTTCCTAACAGGCGCATCAGTTCATCCACTTCATTCTGCGGCCTTCCCCAGTTTTCCGTGGAAAACGCATAAACCGTAAGATATTTTATTCCCATATGGCCTGCGATATCACAAATCTTCTCTACATTCTTTGCCCCCATTGTATGCCCATAATTACGCGGCATCCCCCGCTTTTTCGCCCATCTGCCATTTCCGTCTAATATAATTGCAACATGCTGTGGTATCTTCATGGTCGTTTCCTTCTTCATTGTATATAATATACCGCCCGCAAAAATTTTTTCGCGGACTGCACCTTTCTTCGTTGCCACCGCTTTGCCTCAAGCTATATGGCAAACTTTATCGCTCGTGAGTAACTGTGGAAGATTTATAGAAAAAAGGGACATTGCCGCCGCTATGTCCCTGATCCTGATCAAACAGTAAGTATTTCCTTTGTCTTTTCCTCTACAGCCTTATCGATCTCAGCAATGTATTTATCTGTCATTTTTTGGATATCCCCTTCTAGGTCTTTAATCTCATCTTCGGATATATCCTCTTTTTTGCCAAGCTTCTTAAACGCGTCATTCGCATCGCGCCTGATATTGCGGACTGCGACTTTCGCCGCTTCGCCCTTTTTCTTAATATCTTTCGCTAAATCCTTACGCCGTTCTTCGGTCAGCTCAGGAAATGCAAGCCGGATTACTTTGCCGTCATTGGTCGGATTGATGCCCAAATCAGACGATAGGATCGCCTTCTCGATAACCTTAACCATTGACGGCTCCCACGGCTGGATCTGGAGCATTCTAGGTTCCGGCACATTGACATTAGCTACCTGCTGGATCGGCGTCGGCGTTCCATAATAATCTACGCGCAGCTTATCCAGCAAATGCGGATTCGCCCTTCCTGCACGGATGCCATTAAACTCTTCATGCAGATTCCCTAATGACTTGGTCATTTTATTATCATACTGAATTAATCTGTCGTCCATACTAACCTCCTGATCTATCTTATGATACCGTGATCACAGTCCCATTGAATTTGCCGCTGATCGCATGCACAATGCTGTCAGGTTCATTCAGGCTGAACACATACATCGGCATTTTATGCTCCATACACATGATAGAAGCTGTCAGGTCGATAACCGCCAGTTTTTTGGCGATCACTTCATCAATAGACAACGTATCATAACGGACCGCATCTGGATTGATCTTCGGATCACTATCATATACACCATCGATGGACTTTGCCAGAAGTATGCCATCTGCTTCTATTTCTATGGCACGCAGCACCGTCGCTGTATCGGTAGAAAAATATGGGTGGCCGGTCCCGCCGGCAAAAAACACAACCATACCATGTGCAAAATATTTATTCGCACGATCCTTTGAAAACAATTTCGTAAAGGAGCCACACGCAAATGGTGTCAAAACGTTCGTTTTCAACCCTACGGAACGGAAAATCTCAGACACATAGATGCAGTTCATAACCGTCGCAAGCATCCCAATCTGGTCTGCTTTCGTACGGTCAATCGCCTCGCTCGTCCTGCCGCGCCAGAAATTGCCGCCGCCGATCACAATGCCGATCTGGATTCCGGCGTCCACAAGCTTTTTCACCTGCTTTGCCACTTCCGTTACCGTAGCTTCATCAAATCCGGTTTTCTTATCACCAGCTAAAGCTTCACCGCTTAATTTCAAAAGAACTCTTTTCATCATTCATTATTTGCCTTTCTTGTTCTCCCCAAACAGGCTGTCTACATCAATATCCGCATAGCACTGGGAACAGAAGCCTTCAATTACCGCACCGTTATTGATCTGCACGGACCTAGACTTGATATTTCCAACGATAACTGCGGAAGTATCTACCACAACCGGGCCCTGTACGTCGATATCACCTTTTACCGCGCCGGCAATAACCGCGGAAGTAGCTGTAATATTACCTACGACAACAGAACCAAGGCCGATCTTTACCGTACCTGTACTAGAAATTTCCCCTTCAATCTTTGCGGCGTCGGAAAATACTTCGGAAGAAGAGCTGTTTCCTTTAATCATGCCAGTAATCTCCAGCTTGCCGTTGCACTGCACATTGCCTTCTACACGGCCGCTGATGCTAAAAGAACCGGTTGTAGACAGGTTGCCTTTTATTGTCGTCCCAGTCGTAATAATAGATACTTCATCTGTAATTTCTGGTGTAACAGCCGCGAAGTCTTCCTCCATTGTTACTACTGCCTCATTTGTCATTTCTTCATTCATTGGTACATCCTCCTTAATTATTGAACTTGTTTTCCTGTTTTTATTATTAGATGGCATATTTCTATTTCCCGGCGTTTCTGCTTTCTTCGGCATTGGTTCCGGTTCCGGCTCTTCCATCCGGGCGTCAAAAGAAAAGTGAACCTCTTGTTCCGTATCCTCTTGGAGGTCAAACACACTGTTTAAACGGTTAAGGGCCTCCACAGACGGATTCACTTTTTTTTCTTCCGGCGCCTGCCGGGCAACCGGCTGCGGCTGCTGCGTCTTTGGCTTTGGCTGCGGCTGCTGCGTCTTTGGCTGCGGCTGCGCCTTTGGCTTTGGCTGCGGTTTCGGCAACGGCTGTGGCTCTGGCACGCTTTTTTCTATTTCCCTCACCGGAATTTCCGGTTCTGGCTCCGGCGCCCGGCCGATTTCAGCTTTATCGACATCTTCCAACAGGCCGTCTAGCTTTGACAATTCCGATTCGATATCCAGCTCACCATCCAGCGTATTTACCATCATTTCCGAATCATCTTCCAATTCGTCTTCCAGTTCCAGATCTTCCCCTGGCAGGAGTTCATTTACCGCCAGCGATAGATCATCCTTGAAATCCTTAAAAAAACTCATCTCTTCCCTCCGCTTATCTACATAGTACTTCCAGAAATTGTCCTGTCTTGTTTTGCAGCTTCGTTCCGCTTTGTATGTATTTAGTTTTCCACACTTTCTGCGGAAACATGCTGTACAACTTTTGTTTTTTCAGTAATCGGCAGCAGCACTGCTCCTGTCGCCTTGATTTTCTTTATGATACCTGGCAGCGCTTCTACGGTATCCGGTTTATTTGCCGCATCATGCATTAATACAACCGATGTATGGTACTTTCCAATATCGTTCATGACATTATCCGTCAAATCTTTTGTTGAATACGGGCGCGTTGTCGCATCCCCGCACTGTACATTCCAGTCAAAATAAGTAATTTGGCGTTTATTCAAAAACCGGATAAACGTAGACATATCTTTCGTACTAACATGGTTGCTGCTGCCGCCCGGAAAACGGTACAGCCAGCAGTCTTTTCCGGTAGCTTCCTCAATTCGGCTTTTAATCAGTTCGAAATCCTGCCGGAACTCTTTTCGCGAACTGTAAATCACATCATATCTGTGGGAATACGAGTGCATGCCAATCGTATGCCCGCGATCTGAAATTTCCTTATATAATGCCAAAGATTCTTCATCTTCCCTGCCGGTGACAAAAAAAGTCGCTTTTACCCCGTATTTATCCAGTATATCCATAATACGCCTCGTATTCGCGCTTGGCCCGTCATCGAATGTCAGATATACTTTCATCGCCTCTTCATCGTCTTCTGGGTCCAGCGCCGCCTGTTCTTTTTCAGCGTTGCCCCCGTCGTCTTGGCTCTTATCGTTTTCATCATTTGCGGTATCCTGGGCCTTATCGATACTGCCGTCTTGTTTCTTTTGTGTATTTTCCCCGTTTGCCACCGTTTCATACGAGGCCACCTTGTTTAATTTTGCCGTCTGGTTCTGTTGGCGCCCAATCTGCTGGCTGCGGATTGTATTCTCCGTCAAAATATCAATCCGATTCTGTAAGGAATGGACTTTTGCAATCAGCGTCACAGAAATCAGCATTAACGCCAGCATCCAGGTCAACAAAAATATAATTACCCCGGTTTTCATTCTCTGTATTCTTTTTTTATGTTCGAGAAGTTCATTTAGTCCTTGTTTCTTCTTATCCATTCATTATCCCTTAGCCCTTTACCGCTATTATCCAAATTATTGTATCACATTTGTTGATTAAAGAGAATTCTTTTTTTACGTTGTATTGTTGTTTTTTTCGTACAAAAATTTTTTATTGTCAGATTTATCTGTGTTTCTGTCTTTTTATTACAGTTTTTGACTGAATTTTACAGCCTATTTTTTGGTAGGCGTCCCATATCGGCTATAGTATAACACGCTTGTCATGAATTGTCATTATGAAATATTTTCTTAAGCAATTTTTTTTGTAATTTTTTTACTTTTTTTATTTTTTCTTTTTTTATTTTTGCTCTATAGAGTTTTTGAAAAAACGCTTTCCATAGGATACGTTTTCCATAAGATACGCTTTCCATAAGATACGCTTTCCATAAGATACGCTTTCCATAAGATACGCTTCGCATTTTGTACCCTAAGGTGCATGCTATGGAGAATTTATCCCAAATTTAGAAGGCATGCCCTCGCTACGCTGGGGCAGACCCTAGCGGGCTATGTTGACTAAATTTGGGATAAATTCTCCGCGAAATGGGGAGTGCAGATTGCGGGAATGATTTTTCAAACACGCTCTAGCGGGCTATGTTGACTAAATTAGGGATAAATTCTCTGTGAAATAGGGAGTGCAGATTGCGGAAATGATTTTTCAAACACGCGGTAATTGTTTCTATATTAAATAGCTAAAGTAGGCGTAGTAAAACGGCAGGGCCTTTTTGTTCCCTGCCGTAAATGTATTTTTATCATAGAAGTCTTTATCATAAAAATCTTTATCATAGAAGTCTTTATCATAAAAATCTTTATTTTAGTTAGGTATCTTTATTTTAGTTAGGTATCTTTATGTAGAAAAGACTCTACACCGAATCATCGATACGGATGCCCTTGAAATCCTCGGCAACCAAGTTCATCTTCTGTGCAATGCCCTGGATTTCCCGTTTGAAGTCGCCTTGGAGCGCATCCATTTTTAAAAGGCTCTCGGTTAAAATATCGCCGGTCATTATTTCCGATTCCTGCGGGCGCTCCGGCTTTTTCTCCGCTTGTTCCGGATATAGGAGTTCTTCCAGCTCTTCCCTGCGCTCGCGCACTTCTTCGACCTTCTCTTGTTCTTCGATTTTTTCTTCCCGCTTTTCTTCCGCCTTTTCCTGCTCTTCCTGCTGCTTTTGTTCGATGTGGTCTTTTGCTTCTTCCGCCAGCATGCCTACAATCTCATCGCTTGCCTCTTTTAATATTTCTTCCGCCTCGTGCGATGCTTCCCGCATCGGGTCTTTTTTTAGGCGTTCCAGCTGCGTCCCCCGGATAACCGCGTACTCTTCCTGTATGCCGGCCTGGTCTTTGTAACCATATTCGCTGACCAGAACAGCCCGTTCGTACGGCTGTTTATAGCTTTCTAACTCCTGGATGCGCATCTGGTATTCCTCTGCGGCGTCCGCCCCGGCGTTTTGACTCTGCGCGCGCAGCTGTTCGATTTCTTCATCCAGCTGTCTGATCTGGCTATTTGCCTGCGCTTTTTCGCTACGCAGCTTCTTCGCATGCGCTGCGCGTTCCTTTAAGTCGCTATCCATCTTTTTCTCATTCGCAAACGTATCGCTGACAATCTGCATTGCTTTTTTTCGCGCTGTTTCACGTTTTTGCGCAATCGGGTCGAAACCGCCCGGCAGCAGGTCGCCCATAAACAAGACGCCGCCCTTTTTCTCCTCAGCCTGCCCTGCCTGCTTTCCTGAAATATCTACCGCTCCGGTATTCTGCCTGCCGGCGCCATAGAGCCGGTCTTTTTCCGATTTTTGATCTCCATGATAAAAATGCACTTGCTGAAGCAGCATTTCGGTCACCCCTTTCTGATTGTAATAATTTTAATACTTTTTATTTACGATACTTTTTATTATATTGACACATCAATAGATACCGCATCCCCCGCTACATCTACAGCGCCTTCCGCAGCCGGGGCGGCTGCGGACGCGCTATCCAGGCCGTCGGACGCCATCGCGTCCACCGACATATCCGCAGCCGCGATCTCCTGCGCAATCGCCCGTTCTATTTCATCATCCAGCTGCATATACTGGGACTGCAGCTCCGCAAGCTGCGCGCTTGCCGCAAAAACTGCCCCTGCGTAAGAAACCGCCGGACTATATTCCGGCTCCGTCCCGGTGTCCCCTTTTAGATATTTCATTTCAGCGTCTTCAATCTCTTCCCGTTCTTTATTGCGGTGCAACCGGCGTTTTTGATTCAGCGCCTCCTGCCTTGCCTTCCTCTGCTGCGCCAGCTCTAATTTTTTCATTTCCAGCTGCGCCCTCTGCTTTAACTGCTGTTTTTTCGTCTGCGCCTTCCGTTTTACTTCATTCGTTTTCTGGCGCCCGTTTTCTTCCTCTGCTGACGCGTCGCGCTTTTTCTGCTGTTCTTCCTCTTTCAGATGGTTGACCTTCATCCTAGCGCACTTCACCATCCGCCGGGCATGGGCGAGCGCCACCCGCGTCTCATTGTCGTCATACTGCCCCGTCGCGCGGCACCGTTCCAGCACGCCGACCTTGCCCCTGGCGCGCACCAGCACTTGTGAAGCGCCGATCACTTTGGCAGCGCGCAGTATCTGCTGGGAAATCTCCCTTGGATTATAATTTAACTTTTTCTTCCTTCCAAAAGCGCCATAACCAGCACGTTTGGACATTTTCGCCACTCTTGACGCATACGAATCCGCAGGCTTTTTCTCTGCCGACACCTGAAAGCCACCGGTATTGGCCGCTGCCTGGCTGGATATATTTCCATTTAATACAGAAATGCTCATAACGCCCTCCCCTCTGCGAATGATCGCCTTTATTGTACTATATCGGCAAAAGCAAGCTATCCAGACAGACCTTATCTTATAATTCCATATATTTTTTCACACGCAGCCATGCAAAACTTGAAAGTGCCAAGAAATAGGCAATGAGACGATGGCCCCCGCTATTCCACTTCTCCCGCCTGCGGAAACGCAATCAGCACTTTCGTCCCTTTTCCAGGCTCGGATTCGATCGTAAACCCATGGCCCAGCTTTTTCATAATCCGGCTGCATAAGTACAGCCCAATCCCGGTCGAACTTTTGTCGGCATGCCCGTTATACCCGGTATACCCTTTTTCAAAAACACGCGGCAAGTCTTCCGGGCGGATGCCAATCCCATTGTCCGCCACCGCAAGCACATGCGCTGTTTCCATAAAAATAGAAACCGTCCCTTGCGGCGTATATTTTACTGCGTTCGAAAACACCTGCTCCAGTACAAACGCCAGCCATTTTTCATCCGTATAGGCCCACGTGCCCACATTTCGGTAATCCAGCCTGATTTTTCCACGGATAAACAGCCGCGCGTATTTATGGACTACTTCCTTAACTACCCCGTCCAGCTGCGTAAGGCGCAGCAGATAATCGGTAGATTCCGAATCCATCCGCATATACTGCAACGCCATCTCCACATAACGTTCAATGTCAAACAGCTCGTCCAGCTCTTCGGATAAATCTATCTCGCCGTTTTTTTCCTGCAGCAGCAGGCGCATTGCCGAAATCGGCGTCTTGATCTGGTGTACCCACATCGTATAATACTCTTTGAGTTCTTTGGATTTTAGCTCCATCTCATCGCGCATCTGCGCCTTATGGTCCAAAACCTGCATAAGCAGACGCTGATACTGCGTTTCCAGCGGGCCGTCGGATGTCTCCAGCCAGTCAAAAAGGCCGTCCAGCACAAAATCCGCCGATGCAGCGGCGCTTGTTTCCATGCTCTGTAGCGCCCGGCATTTCCGGTAAACACGCTGATAGTCAAACGCAACCGCACAAAACAATAAAAAGAGGCAAAGCCCCATCCCATACAAAATCTCATGGGACGGGACTTTATTTAAGGCCGTCAAAACGCTCATGACAAAGCCGGAAAGCAAGATCATAAACAGCCATTTTGCCTGCGCCTTTATATAATGTAGAAAAAATGTCCGATTTGGTTCCCTATCCAATCTGATACCCTATCCCTTTCCTTGTAAGAATAAAATCTGTCAGCCCGGCCTTTTCCAGCTTCTTGCGTAGGCGGTTCACATTCACGGAAAGCGTATTTTCATCTACGTAGCTGTCGCTTTCCCACAGCCTAGTCATCAGCGTCTCCCTGCTTACCGTTTTTTCTTTGTTTTCCATTAAAACTTGCAGGATACGCAGCTCATTTTTAGTCAGCTCCATTTTCTGTTCGCGGTAAGTCAACACCGCTTCTGAGAGGTTTAGCACCGCGCCAGCGTGTTGCAGCAGGCTGGACTGCCCTGCAAAATCGTATGTACGGCGCAGCATTGCCTGAATTTTTACAGTCAGTACTTCCAGGTCAAACGGCTTTGCGATAAAATCATCCCCGCCCATATTTACAGCCATTACAATATTCATATTATCCGAAGCCGACGAAACAAAAATGACCGGCACTTTCGACAGCCTACGAATTTCGCTGCACCAATGGTATCCATTATAAAATGGAAGCTTTACGTCCATTAATACAAGCTGCGGGGAAAATTCCACAAATTCCTCGATAACTTTAGAAAAATCCCGCGCGCACCGGACTTCATAATCCCAGCTTTCCAGATGGCGCCGCATGCTTCGGGCTATAATCTCATCGTCTTCTACTATATAAATACGGTACATAGGCCTTCCCAAACGCGTTCCTTCCTTTTTTCTTTTTATTTAATCATTCCGCACTGGAAAAGTCAATGACTTCGCCAGCAATTGCACATAGACTTTACATCCGGGCTATGGTATAGTACCAATAACTGATAACTTGTTTCCTGCTAACGTGGAGGTGATCCTATGCCAAGCAACGGGGAAATTATAAAAGATACGGTTGAACAGTTTCAGAAAATACAGGCCCATATGAAAAACGCAAAAGAAGAACACGCAGTAAAGACATACGAAGGCTTGAAAAAAGATTATCACTCATTAAAAGCTGTATTGACCTCTCTGGGCGTAAACCTAACCGATATTGACGAAATAAAAGAATAGCCCCATAACGCCCATAATTTTCGCTATCAAACAGGGAGTGCCATAATTTCTTTGTAAACCCTTCAAATTAAATATCTGATTCATGGGA
>CASUON010000088.1 GCA_949457475.1 uncultured Lachnospiraceae bacterium | reverse complement strand
GTCCGTCCGGTATGGAATACTTTCGCAGAATGCCTAGCACTTCTTGCATCCCGGAGCGGAACATCCGGACGGGCCTGCTGTCTGGTTCCGGCGTCCGGGATACAAAAATATGCATGCTTTGTCGGATAACAACCTATTATTTCTCATTTTTAAGGGATATCCCTACCCCGTGAAAAGTAACGAAAATAGTAATAAAAGCTGCCGCATGTAGTTAGCGGCAGCTTTTACAGCCTGTAACGTATGAGCGCACAGTTTTTGAAACTGCGCTGGAATAGTCTGGCGTTGCTGGCAGTTAAGATTTATACAGATTCTTCTGTAATCGTTTCTTTGGATTTGTAATAATCGTCGAACATCTTATTTACTGCATCTTGCGTATCGTAAGAAATCTTTGGCAGCTTTCCTTCGCCCCAGAGTTTTTCCGCCTGCTTGAAGCCTTTTGTAAATGCTTCCTGCATTTCTTTCATCTTGTCAACGTCGTCTCCGGCAAGCGCGCTTGCAAAATCAAAAATTCGCTGCGCGGTATTGTTGACACCATAATAGCCGTCTTCGGCAATATCAGCTTTTGCTTTTGCCTGTACGTCCGCGAAATCTTTATATTCCGGGTCAATCTGAATGCTCTTTTGCGTAAACAGTTTCCAGAAATTATCGTCTGCCTGTTTATAAGTAGTTGCCTGTTTGGATATCATTTTGTTTACGATATCTAACAGCTGGTTCTGCCTGTTTTCCTGCTCGGATTTTAATTTCTTTACCAGTGCTGCGCGGTCTTCCGCACTCATTTTGTTTACTTTGTATGTCGGTTTCTGTTCATTTTCAGCAGGTGTTTTGTCATAGACAGCGCCTTCTGAAGCGGCAGGGTCCTTCTTTTCGGTTTCTGTCTCCGTTGCGCTGCCAGTTGTGTTCGGCGCAGCAAGTTCCTGGTTTGCATAAACCATATTTTTTGCGTTTACTCCTGATATACCCATTGTACTCCCTCCCTGTTTATATGATTGCTGGTGCAATTCCGTTTGCATGTCAGGATTTCCTGATTGTTTTTTATATCGGCTGTTTTTGCCGCTTTCTTAAGTACTGTATCGTTTTTTGCGTATTTTTTTGCTTTTAGCATTTGGCATGTTTGCCAGTCAGCGGAAGGTTTTTACAAATTCCAGTACAGTATTGGCGCAGTGCTCCGCCGCTTGTTTTTCAAATGCCGGGTAGTCCATTTCCGCAGAACCGTCCGCTTTATCGGAAATCGCGCGGATAATTACAAATGGGATGCGGTTTAAAGTGGCCGCCTGGGCGATGGCGGCGCCTTCCATTTCAGCGCAGTCTCCATGGTATTCTTCGATCAGTCTTTTTTTCGTATCGCTATTGGAAATAAACTGGTCGCCGCTTACGACGCAGCCTTTGATCGTTGTAATATCCGGATTGGTTTTGCGGCAGGCAGTGACTACCGCATCAGACATCGCCACGTCCGCGGTAAATTCACGGCTTTCCAGCCCTGGTACCTGCCCTGGCGCGTATCCGAAAACGGTTGCGTCTACGTCGTGCTGGATTGCTTTTTCCGATACGAGGATATCCCCGATATCCAGGTATGCGTTTAGGGAGCCGGCGATCCCGGTATTTATGACGTGGGTTACTTCAAACAAATCTGCGAGAATCTGAACGCAGATCGCGGCGTTTACTTTGCCAATGCCGCTTTGTACGACAACGACAGGGGTGCCTTCCAGTACCCCGTCGTAGAAATCCATGCCGGCTTTTGTGGTTACGTGGTTTGCGTCCATCGCCTGTTTTAATGTCGCGACTTCGGATTCCATAGCTCCGATAATTCCAAGTTTCATAATGCTTTCGTCCTTCTTTCTATATGTGGGCCATTTTATGAAATGCTGGCAACTGCTAGAGCGTTATTCTATAGAATGCTGCCTGCTGATGCGGGCTGTTCTATAGAATGCGTCCTGCTGATGCGGGCTGTTTTATAGAATGCTGCCTGTGGGTTATTGCGGGTATAGCAGGCGCGAATCGTCGATCTGGTACAATACCTGGTCGAGGTATTTTTTTGCAAGGTAATTCGCCATGCCAAGGTTCATATCCAAATAGTTGCCGCAGTCTTTTGGGCTTGCGCCTGGGATGGCGTCTTTGTAGTCGCGGATAAATTCAAACATCGCGGTCATTAATGCGACGATATCCCTGGATTCGTAGTCGCCTGCCAATAAGAGGTAAAATCCGGTGCGGCAGCCCATCGGGCCAAAGTAGATCGTTTTCTTTGCGTATTGCGGGTCATTTCTTAAATAGGTGGCGGCCAGATGCTCGATCGTATGGATTTCGGCTGTGTTCATAACCGGTTCTTCATTTGGCGAGGTCATGCGCAGGTCAAATGTAGTAATAACGCTGTCGCCAACCGTGTCTTTGCGGGATACATAAATTCCCGGCTGCAATTTTTCATGGTCAATGGTAAAGCTTGCAATTTTTTGCATAGAAACCTCCTCCGATTTAATCTAGTTATAAAAATACACCCAATCCATAACAAATACAACAGGAGCCATGTCAGGGACGGGTGGTTATTTATGCGATTGATTTATTAAAGCATATGCTACAAGTGTTTGTCAATAGGTCTTAGACCCATTTTTTCTTTTTAAAATAGACCAGCATGCCGATGCAAATAAGGATGCTGATGGCAATAAATACCGGATAGGCATATTTCCAGCCGATTTCTGGCATAAATGAAAAATTCATGCCGTACCATCCTACCAGCAGCGTTAACGGCTGGAAGACGGTAGTTACGACGGTAAACAGGCGCATAAGGTTATTTTGTTCAATGTCGATTTGAGATTGGTATGATTCGCGCATTTGTGTGACGTAATCGCGCAGATTTAACACGCTGTTTAGATACCTGGTGGTACGGTTGGACAGGATGGTAATGTGGCGTACGCCGTCTTCGGTCAACAGGTGGTTTTCATTGAGCGTTAGGCTGTCTAAAATAGCATCCAGCTGTTCATAATAGCGTTTTAAGCGCAGCAGTTCTTTGCGGTAGGAGATAATCTGGTGTATATAATTATCGTGGAAACGTACCATTGCGGCCATTTCCCCGTCTGCGATCTCACACTCGAGGTCTTCTAGGTTGTCCATATCATTTTTAAGCAGGTTTTGGAAAAAATTGCACATGACGCGTTCATTCGTCTCTTCTTTAGAAATAAGGCTGCATACACGGTGGTAGCCGCGTTGTCCTTCGCAGAGGAAAAAGAGGTCTTCATGGTCTAGGTAGACCATAATATTGTTGGCTGCCAGCCCAACCTGGTGGATGTCATACATAGGGAAGACGAATAATATAAAATTTTTATGGCTCTCGAATGTTTCGGTATGGCCATTGCGGATATATGCGACTACTTTCGGGTCGATCCATTCAAAATACCCTTCCGCTTCATCCATGTATAAAATTTTTTGCATGTATCTACAGCCCTCCTTTGGGCATTGCGGCAGGAGACGCTGCCGCAGCTTTTTCTTTTTCTTAATTATGATAAGCCCACATATTTTTGATCTGCCCTTGCAGACGGTCGTACGTCCATACTTGGCTACTGCGTGCAATGCAATTTGGGTCGTTGACGAGGAATCCTTCTCCATTATAACTATAAATCATAATGAAATGGCCTTGTGTGGTAAAATCGCCCGCTCCCATTGAGCAGATAATCGGCTCGCCGTTATCCAGTGCGTTTTTCATAACGGTTTCATCCAAGGGGAGTTCCCTGGCGGACAGCCCAAGCTGCGAAGCGCCGGTTGTCATCAACGACCAGGAGGTGCCGCTGCCGCTTACATAATACCCGTTGGTGTCGCTGTACGCGGCGATTTGGGCGGGCGTATAAGAGGAGTCGCCGGTCAGCATAAGCAGGACCATAGACAGGCAGGTAGGCCCGCAGCCGGACAGGCCAATAATGCTCTCGCCATAGGGCGCATATCCCCACCGTTTGTCCCACTGTAGCAGCAATGGGTGTGGATGGCTGGATTCTTCCTTAGTCAGCGGGCCGGTCAGTGAGCCGTCGGCATCTGGATAGCCCATTACAAAATCTTCCATTTCCGGGTTGTTTAAGTATGCGGCTAATAAAGTTTCCGGGTAGAAGGACTGGTTTTCATATATTTTTTTTGCGGCCGGATGATCGGAGACAAATTGTTTTAGGTCTTCGTCCAGCTGCGCGCCTGTGTGTACGGTAGGCTTATCGATTGTGACCGAGGCGGTAGGTATCTGTTCCTGGCCCGACATAAGCAGGCGTACATAACTTGTTGCTGTACGCAGCGCAGTAAGGATAACTGCCATCAGGACGCTGAGCAGCAGAACCTTTAGCGGTGCAAAGTTTTTTTTACGCTTTTGCCTGTGCTGTTTGTATGTGAGTTGCGTGTGGTCCATGCTTGGTACCTCCTTATTTTTTCTATGTTTTGTGCTGGGCGCATTGTTTGTACGGTCTGTTTTTCTATGTTTTGCCATAATTTTGGATTTTTTCAATTTTTGGTTTTTAGTTGCCTTGTATGGGGTGGATAAGCATAGTATACGGCCGGGCTGGATATTTTTCTTTTCGTTTATTATGATAATTTGTGAAAAAAATATAGTGGTTTTTTCACAAAATCCTGTTTAAAATCTTTCTATTTTCATAATTTTTCTAAAATGCAATTTTCACAAAAGAATGCTGTTTTACATATATTTTACTACCAAAATTGCCAAAGAAGTGTTACACTGTGTATTTAACAGCAGGGCATCTATGTGTTTTTGTAAATGGCTGCTGTCAGAAAAAATTTGGCAAAGGATACAAAAATATGGACAACAAAGAAAAAACTAAAATATTTGAAAGCGTGCCGATTCCGAATGCAGTAATGTCGTTATCTATCCCTATGATTTTAAGTTCGCTTGTTATGGTGCTTTACAACTTGGCGGATACGTATTTTGTGGGAATTTTAAACGACCCGATACAGAATGCGGCGGTAACCTTGGCTGCCCCGGTACTGCTGGCGTTTAATGCGGTCAACAACCTGTTCGGCGTAGGCGGGTCTAGTATGATGAGCCGTGCGCTTGGGAAGAAAGATTATGACACCGTATCCCGCAGCAGCGCGGTCAGTTTTTACTGTGCGCTGGCTTGCGGCCTGTTGTTTTCGCTGCTATATACGCTGCTTAAGCATCCACTGCTGGTGCTTTTAGGGGCCGACGCAGAAACAATTGCGGCTACTGCCGTTTATTTGAAGTGGACGGTGACATTTGGCGCGGCGCCCGCGATTTTGAACGTAGTGCTGGCGTATCTGGTGCGTTCGGAAGGGGCTTCTTTACACGCGAGCATCGGGACGATGAGCGGCTGTCTGCTTAATATTATCTTAGACCCGTTTTTTATTTTGCCGTGGGGGCTAAATATGGGGGCGGCCGGCGCGGGGTTAGCGACGTTTTTGTCGAATTGCGCGGCGTGTGCGTACTTTTTTGTACTGTTGTTTCGAAAACGCGGAAATACGTATGTGTGCGTACGTCCTTCCATGTTTTGCACGCGCAGCGACATTATCGGGGGAATCTGCGGCGTTGGGATTCCTGCGTCGATTCAAAACCTGCTAAACGTCGTTGGGATGACAGTACTTAATAATTTTACTGCTTCTTATGGTTCTGACGTGGTTGCAGCAATGGGAATTGCACAAAAGATTAATATGATCCCACTACAGATTTCACTCGGATTTTCACAGGGGATTATGCCATTAGTAAGCTATAATTATGCAAGCGGCAACCGGGAGCGGATGAAAAAGGCAATTGTATTTTCCGCGCGGCTGGCTGTCGGAAGTATGGCCGTTGCCGCCATAGGATATTATCTGACCGCGCCGCCGCTGATCCGGATGTTTATGAAAAATGAAAGCATTGTGCGGTACGGCAGCAGGCTGTTGCGAGGGCTGTGCTTAACGCTCCCGTTTTTGTGCATGGATTTTCTGGCTGTCGGCGTCTTCCAAGCGTGCGGGCTGGGGAAGCGTTCCCTCGTGTTTGCGGTTATGCGTAAAATAATCCTGGAAATTCCGGCGCTGTTTTTGCTGAACTGGCTGTTTCCGTTATATGGCCTTGCTTATGCGCAGCTTGTAGCGGAACTTATCCTTGCGGCGGCGGCTGTTGTATCTTTAGCGCAGATTTTCCGTGGCTTAGAGCGTGGTTGAAAATGCTTCCCATAAAAAATGCTTTCCATGAAATTGTGCTACATAATTTATTATGCGCTTATTTTTTCAATAATGTTTTTTAACAACGCGGCCGATTCTTGTAGCAGCGCCTGTTCTTTTGAGTTTAAAGAGATCGGGATTTGGCGTTCCGCGCCGTTTGACCCGATAATGGAAGGCATGCTTAACACGATATCTTGTATACCGTAAATGCCGTCTACCATAGTGGATACGGGAAGGATGGATTTCTCGTCGCGTACGATTGCTTCGCAGATGCGGCGGACTGCCATAGCGATGCCGTAGTAGGTTGCCTTTTTCTTCTCAATAATTTCGTAAGCGCTGTTTTTGACAGTGCGGGCGATCTCGCGCATAGCGGCTTCGTGGTGGTAGTAGCCGCGCATTTCGCAGATATTGTTTAGCGGCACGCCGGATACGTTGGCGCTGCTAAACGCAGCGATCTCGCTGTCGCCGTGTTCGCCTATGATAAATGCATGGATGCTGCGGCTGTCTAATCCAAGGTGTTCGCTTAGCTCGCTTTTTAGGCGACCGGTATCTAGGACTGTCCCGGAGCCGATAACGCGGTTTTTGGGAAGGCCGGATATTTTTAACGCTTCGTAGGTTAAGATATCGACCGGGTTTGAGACGATTAGGAGGATGCCTTCGCATCCATAGCGCATAATCTCCTGGATAATGGAGCGCATGATCATTGTATTTTTATTGACCAGGTCCAGCCTTGTTTCATCCGGCTTTTGGTTGGCGCCCGCGGTAATGATTATGACAGCCGCGTCCGTAATATCCTGGTAGGCGCCGGCGTAGATTTTCATCGGCCTTGCGAACGGGATGCCGTGGCTGATGTCTAGCGCTTCGCCTTCCGCCCGGTCATGGTCTGCGTCGATTAAGATTAGTTCAGAAAACAGGCCGCTTTGCATTAAGGCGAATGCCGTTGCGGAGCCTACGAAGCCGCAGCCGATGACCGCGGCTTTCCTCAAATTAATTTTGATACATTCTGAATTTGCCATAGTTGGTTTCCTTTCCGTTAAAATACATAAAATGCTGTCTGTCCTCCGTTTCTTATTATTTCTAGTTCTGTAAAAAATATGCAAAAAAAACAGAACCTTCCTAGCCAATTGTTTGATCCAATCTGATAGCATTGGATTAAGGCTTTGGAGGTTCTGATTTTTTATGAAAACTTCGCTTTCTGTTCGGATAAGAACGTAGCGTCGTCAAAATAATCGATGCGCATGGCGTGTTTTACTTTTCCAAGTGTGGCGGCCGCCGTTTCTTTGGCTTTTTCGCTGCCGCTGCGCAGGATTTCATAGACGCGTTCCATGTCCTTTTCATAGCTCTTTCTAAGGGTGCGAACTGGATTTAATTCTTCCAGCAGGACGTTTAACAGGAATTTTTTGACTTTTACGTCGCCAAGCCCCCCTCTTGTATAGTGTTCTTTTAATTCGTCCAGGCCGGCGTATTCCGGCAGGTACTCTGCAAAATGTTCCTGGCGGCTGAACGCGTCTAGGTAGATAAAGACGGTATTGCCTTCCACCCTGCCAGGGTCTTGTACCCGGATATGCCCCGGGTCTGTAAACATAGACATGACCTTGGTTTTTAACGTTTCTTCGGAATCCGATAAATAAATGCAGTTGCCAAGCGATTTGCTCATCTTGGCCTTTCCGTCGGTGCCGGGCAGCCGTAGGCACGCCTGGTTATCCGGCAGGAGTATCTGCGGTTCTGTCAATGTCTCGCCGTATACCGCATTGAATTTATGGACAATTTCCTTCGTCTGTTCCAGCATGGGCGCCTGGTCGGCTCCAACAGGTACCGTGGTGGCCGCGAAGGCTGTAATATCCGCCGCCTGGCTGATTGGATAAGTCAAAAAACCCACCGGGATGCTTGTTTCAAAGTTTCGCATCTGGATTTCTGATTTTACCGTTGGATTACGTTCCAGCCGGGACAGCGTGACCAAATTCATATAATAGAACGATAGCTCGGTCAGCTCCGCGATATGGGACTGGATAAATATACTGGATTTTGCCGGGTCAATGCCGATGGACAGGTAATCTAACGCGACTTCCATAATATTATCCCGTATTTTTTCCGGATGGTCGGCGTTGTCCGTTAATGCCTGCGCGTCTGCGATCATAATGTATATTTCGTCGTAAGCGCCTGAGTTTTGCAGGGTTACCCGCTGCTTTAAGGAGCCGGCGTAATGGCCGATATGCAGTTTCCCGGTCGGACGGTCGCCTGTTAATATTACTTTTTTTGTTTCTGGCATATGTGGTCTCCATTCTTTCTTTTTTCGTTTTGTTATCATCGCCGCTTTACAGCCTTTTTCAGTACAACTATGTTACTATTTTCCGGCGCTTTTGTCAAAATGAAAATAGGAAATAGGCAAAATGCTAAATGGAAGGAATGAAAAAACTATGGCCAAGCAAACGGCTGCTGGGCCATAGCTAGGGGCGCGCTTGGACGCGCTATTTTATCATTATAAGGAGAATACGCAGGCGGCGATATGCGTGATCAAAGATTGTGCTGAATCCAAAATTGGTCGGCCAGCAGAAGCCAGTTTGCGCGAAATAGGCGCATAATCTGCCAGTATCCCATACCGCGTAGCTGGTATTCTTGTACCAGGTCAAATTTTGCCTGCATGCTGCGCACGTCTTCAAACCATACTTCATGTTCTTTGCCGTCTTTTGTATAGTGGAAATACGGGGATTGCGCTATTTCATCATATTGGATGCGCGCGTCGTTTTCAATCGCAATGCGTACAGCCTGGACATTGCCGATCGAACGGGCGCGCGATACGCCCTGCTCAAAAGGGAGCGTCCAGTCATAGCCGTAATTTGGGATGCCCAGGCTGACCTTTTCCCGTGGGATGCGCGTCAGCGCGTATTCGACAACCTGGCGGACATTGCGGATAGGCGCTACCGCCATTGGCGGGCCATACGTATAGCCCCATTCGTAAGTCATTAGCAAGACGCTGTCCGCGGCCTCGCCTAGGAGGCGGTAGTCTTTCCCCTCATAAAGCGTGCCGCGCTGGTCATCCGAAGTTTTGGGAGCGAGCGCAACCGACACGGGGTAGCCGATTGCGTTTATCGCTTCGCGTACATTGGCTACAAATTGCGCAAAAGGTTCCCGGTCCTGCGCAAGGATATATTCAAAATCAATATCCACGCCCCGGAAACCTTTTTGCTGTACGGTCGCTACCAGCTGTTCGATAAAATGCTGCTGCGCGTCCATGTTGTTTGTGATCTGGCTGATTAGATAATTATTGAATTTACCATCCGCGCCAAATGGGGTGACAGTCAGGATCGGCGCGGTCTGGTTTGCAAGCGCTAGTTCGATCATAAATGTATCGTCTGTGTTTGGTTCGATCAGGTCGCCTTCGGGTGTAAACCCATAAGAAAATACAAATAATTTGCTAAGATACGGCAGTGTCTGGCTCAGTGTATTGGGATTGATGTATGGATACGCATAACCGCCTGTTTCGACCGCCTGTTTTACCTGCGGGCTTTCCCCTTTGGTAAGCAGCAGCGCCTGGCCGATGGCAAGCGGATACGGGTATTCCAGCTGGTTATTGTAAATAATGGTATCTACGGGAACGCCCTGCTCTGCAGCGATGGTATCCACCGTATCGGAAGGTTTTACGACATAAATTTCCATAAAGGACCGCATTCTTTTTTCTTAATTATATGAAGCCGGCAGGTGGTTGGTGCATCTGTTTTGCGGAAATTTCCATAGATGCCCCATCTCTGCCATCTGATGTGCGCATCCGTCGGGAATTTGATTGGTATGCCGTCTTTATACTTGTCGGGTATTTTGATTGGTATGCCGTCTTTATGCCTGTCGGGCATTTTGATTGCTATGCATCCTTTGCGCCTCTCCGAAGCTTTGGCTGGCGTGCGGCCCCTTTTACATTTTTATGGAAACTTCAATATAGCCTGCCGCATATGGGCCTAACGTATACGGTTCTACATAAAAATGGACTTTTCCATTTTTCAGATAGGCGCTGTTTTCATTAAAATCAAGCTTATCAAGCGTATCTTTTACATCTTTGCGGGATGGATAGAAGAGGAAATTGCCGCTTTCTTGCGTCTTGTCAAATTTATTTAAATACATTTTGCGGATTTTGGTGTTTAACTGTTCCGGTGTAAGACCAAGGATATCCGCGGCAGAGGCTTCTTCTCCGGTTTTGGCGTCAAAAATATAAGTGACGCGGTATGGCGTGCCATGCGCACCCATAGAGTAGTCATAGCCGGACTGTAGGATACTAATATAGTTGTCGTCGCTGCTGGTAATTTTGCAGGTTACTTCATCTGAGTAGAAACGGTCGCCGGTATTGTCTGTCAATTCTTTGACCAGTTCTTTGGCTTCTTTTAGATTTTTTTTGGCTTCTTTGATCCATTTGCTGCGCAGGTCTTTGTATCGTTTGTTAAACGCGTTTGCCTGGGCGCTGTCGCCTTTTGCTACCGGATACTCGTAGGAAAGTTTTTTGTACACTAGGCCTTTTTTGGTCTGGTAGGTTTTTTTGTAGGTTTTTAATGATAGTTCCAGCGTGCTTTGTGCTTCGGACGCTGTGTCTTGATCCGGAGCCTGCGAAGGGGCGGATTCTGAGCTTGCCGCGGCCGCGGCCGGCATACTGGAAAATGTTGCTGCAGGGGCGGAAGAAAGGCAAAGCGCCAGCATAAAAAGTCCCAGTTTTTTTGCAATATCTACTCTTTTCATTGTTGTGTCTCCAATCTCATTGTTCTAATTTTTGTGTGTGATTTTGAATATGGTATACTCATTAAAATAATACAACGATATCTGCGGACACGATCGCTAGCCAAGTTAAAGACAAGCAATATCAGCAGTTATTTATTTACAGTTCCTAAGATTAGGCAAATAAAACCGCTTGTGGCATCCATAAAAGGTGCCTGGAGATATCATCTCAAGTTTATACCCTGTAAAAATGGATGTCAATATCGTAATTGTAATCATGTAATATTTTGGATATAGTTCTATCGAATCCGTAGCTTGTTACTTTTTACGGGGTGGGGATATGCAGAATATACTATATTTTGTATCCCGGAC
>CASUON010000087.1 GCA_949457475.1 uncultured Lachnospiraceae bacterium | reverse complement strand
CTGCATCGCTTTTTTTCGCTATGATTCCATACATTTTCCCAGAAATCCTGCATCGCTATTTTCGCTATAGTTCCATACGTTTTTCTGGAAATCTGGCTCAGCTGTTCTTGGCTTCGAATTCTTTCATAAAGGCAACCAGTTTTTCCACGCCTTCTTTCGGCATCGCGTTATAGATCGAAGCGCGCATGCCGCCGACTGTACGGTGCCCTTTGAGGTTTACAAACCCTGCCTGCTCCGCTTCAGCCACAAATTTTGCGTCCAGCTCCTTGTCCCCGGTTACAAACGGCACGTTCATCAAAGAACGGTCTTTTTTCTCAACCGTACCGCTGAACATCTTGCTCTGGTCTAGGAAATCGTATAAAATCTGCGCCTTTTCTATATTGCGCTTTTGCATTTCTTCCAGGCCGCCCTGTTTTTTCAGCCACTGGAATACTTTGCCGCAGATATAAATCCCATAGCACGGCGGCGTATTATAAAGGGAGTCCGCGTCTGCGTGCGTCTTGTATTTTAACATCGTAGGCGTGCCGTCCAACACGTCTTCTGTAATCAAGTCTTCCCGGATAATAGCGATCACAACGCCGGCAGGCCCGATATTTTTTTGTACGCCGCCAAAGATTACGCCATATTTGCTTACGTCGACCGGTTCCGACAAGAAACAAGACGATACGTCGGCAACGAGCGTATGGCCTTTCGTATTTGGCAGTTCTTTGAATTTTGTCCCGTAGATTGTATTGTTTTCACAAATATATACATAGTCCATATCCTGCGGGATATCAAGGTCTGAACAATCTGGAATGTAAGAAAATACTTTATCTTCAGAAGAAGCCAGTTTCACGGCCTCCCCGTATAACGCCGCTTCCTGGTAGGCTTTTTTCGCCCACTGCCCGGTCACGATATACCCCGCTTTTTTATGTTTCATTAGATTCATTGGAATCATTGCAAACTGCTGGGACGCGCCGCCCTGCAAAAACAGCACTTTATAATGATCCGGGATATGCATCAGGTCGCGGATATCCTGTTCCGCTTCTTTGATGATCGTATCGTATACTTTGGAGCGGTGGGACATCTCCATAACAGACATCCCGCTCCCTTTATAATCCAGCATTTCCTGCGCCGCTTCGCGAAGCACCTCTTCCGGCAGGACTGCCGGCCCCGCGGAGAAGTTATATACTCTTCCCATTTTGATCCTCCTATTTTCTGACGTCGCCCTGATCTTGTTCATGGATCTTGTTCTGGATCTTGTTCTGGATCTTATTCATGGATCGTCCCTTTCGATCTGGCTCCGTCACGATTGCTAGTTTTAGATATCATGATGATTACTATTATTATACTTACGAGCGATCGAATTTGCCACCGCCCACTATTTTTTCAGGTCTTCTTCGGAAAACGCTTCGCTGATCGGTGCGCCTGGCGCTACCATCGGCCATACCTTTTCATCCCGGCCAATAATGCAGTCCAATACGACCGGCCCGTCTGCTTGCAGCGCCTGGTCAAAGGCTGCGTCAAATTCTTCCCGGGTCGTCACGCGGATGCCGGTCGCGCCCATTGCCTGCGCGACTTTTGCGAAGTCCACCGCGTCGTCCAAAACAGTCGCGGAATAGCGTTCTTCGTAAAACAGGTTTTGCCACTGCCTGACCATCCCAAGTACGTGGTTATTTACGATCACTTCAATTAACGGCAGTTTTTCGCGCACAGCCGTGGCAATCTCGTTCATATTCATCCGGAAACATCCGTCCCCGGCAATATTGACCACCTGTTTGCCCGGATTGGCGATCTGCGCCCCAATGGCCGCGCCAAGCCCGTACCCCATCGTCCCAAGGCCGCCCGAAGTCAGCAGGCGCCTTGGCTTGGAATATTTGTAATACTGCGCCGTCCACATCTGATGCTGGCCTACTTCCGCTACAATGATGGCGTCCCCTTTTGTCTTTTCATAGATACGTTCCACCATGTACGGGCCGGTCAGCCCCTGCGGATGGTAGGTCATCGGATATTTTTCTTTGTATGTTTCGATCTGCTGCAGCCATGGCGTGTGGTCTTGCTGTTCCAGCTGGCTGTTGATCCGTGATAAACTCTCTTTCAGGTCGCCGATCACGCTGGAAGTAACGATAATATTTTTGTTAATCTCCGCCGGATCGACATCAAACTGTACGATCTTGGCGTTTTTGGCAAATTTCTTGGCATTTCCGATCACACGGTCGCTAAAGCGGACCCCTATTGCCAGTAGCAGGTCGCACTCGCTGACGCCATAGTTGGAAGTCTTCGTACCGTGCATGCCAAGCATCCCGGTATAGCTTGGGTCTGTACCGTCAAAAGCCCCTTTGCCCATCAATGTGTCGCATACCGGCGCATGTACTTTTTTTGCAAAAGCCCGCAGCTCTTCTTCCGCTTCCGCCAAGATAACGCCGCCGCCTACGAAAATATAAGGCTTTTGCGCTTTGCGGATCGCTTTGAGCGCCAGCTCAATATCTTCTTGCCGCAGCTTGTCGGTTACCCGCTTCGGCATTTCGATCGTTTCCGGCGTAAATTCCGTTTTATTTGCCGTTACATCTTTTGGGATATCGACGAGCACCGGGCCCGGCCTGCCTTTTCGGGCAATCTGGAATGCCCGGCGGATGATCTTCGCCAAATCCGCCACATCTTTTACGATAAAATTGTGCTTCGTGATCGGCGTCGTAATGCCGGCAATATCAATTTCCTGAAAACTGTCCTTGCCAAGCAGCGGCACCGTTACATTACAAGTAAGCGCCACCATCGGTATGGAATCCATATAAGCCGTGGCAATCCCGGTTACCAGGTTCGTCGCCCCCGGCCCACTGGTCGCAAGGCAGACGCCTACCCGCCCGGTACTGCGCGCATAGCCGTCCGCAGCATGGGAAGCCCCTTGTTCGTGGGAGACGAGCACATGCCTTATTTCATCCCTGTGCCTGTACAGCTCGTCATATACATTTAAAATTGCCCCGCCCGGATATCCGAAAACCGTATCTACCCCCTGCTCTTTCAGACATTCAATTACGATCTGCGCTCCTGTCAGCTGCATGATCTTAGCCTCCCTTTCTTTCGCATTGTCTTTTAGAATTATGTCTTTATTTTAATACGCTTTTTAGGATTGCGAAGTCCCCGGTTTTTGCAATATCGCGCCGCGGTTCCCTGAGGTTACCATCGCAGCATAGCGTGAAAGGTAGCCGCTTGTGACTTTCGGCTCCCTCGGCTGCCAGTTTGCCTTTCTAGCTGCCAGCTCTTCGTCTGATACGGCGAGTTCCAGCGTCATCTGCGGGATGTTGATCCGGATCGTATCCCCTTCTTCTACAAGGGCAATCGGGCCGCCAACTGCCGCTTCTGGCGATACGTGGCCGATCGAAGCGCCACGGCTGGCTCCGGAAAACCGCCCGTCGGTAATTAACGCAACGGAAGAGCCAAGCCCCATGCCGGCGATCGCGGACGTAGGATTAAGCATTTCGCGCATACCTGGGCCGCCTTTCGGGCCTTCATAACGGATCACTACGACGTCGCCGGCTACGATCTTGCCGCCTTTGATTGCCGCGATCGCGTCTTCTTCGCAGTCAAACACCCTGGCCGGGCCTTCATGCACCATCATCTCCGCAACGACCGCGGATCGTTTTACTACCGAGCCGTCTGGCGCGAGGTTTCCTTTTAATACCGCAAGCCCGCCGTTTTTGCTGTATGGATTGTCAACAGGGCGGATCACTTCCGGATTTTTATTGACCGCATGTTCGATATTTTCCCCGATCGTCTTTCCGGTTACAGTCATGCAGTCCGTATACAGCAGGCCGATGTCCGCAAGCTGCTTCATAACCGCGTAGACGCCGCCCGCTTCGTTTAAATCTTCCATATAAGTAGGGCCGGCCGGCGCCAGATGGCACAGGTTCGGCGTCTTTTCGCTGATCTCATTTGCAAACGAGATGTCAAAGTCATAGCCGATCTCATGGGCAATTGCCGGAAGATGCAGCATGCTGTTGGTAGAGCAGCCCAGCGCCATATCTACGGTCAGCGCGTTTAAGACCGCTTCTTTTGTCATAATATCCCTTGGGCGGATATCTTTTTCCAGCATTTCCATAACAGCCATGCCGGCGTGTTTAGCCAGCTTGATACGCTCAGAATATACGGCGGGTATTGTGCCGTTCCCGCCAAGCCCCATGCCGAGCGCTTCCGTCAGGCAGTTCATAGAATTGGCCGTATACATGCCGGAGCAAGAGCCGCAAGTAGGGCATGTCTTTTGCTCAAATTCACGCACATCTTCTTCGGTCATCGTGCCCGCCGCATAGGAGCCGACCGCTTCAAACATAGAAGACAGGCTCCGCTTCTGCCCTTTGACGTGTCCAGCAAGCATCGGGCCGCCAGAAACAAAGACAGTCGGCACGTTGATCCTGGCTGCCGCCATCAAAAGGCCCGGCACATTTTTGTCACAGTTTGGCACCATGACCAATGCGTCGAACTGGTGCGCCAGCGCCATACATTCGGTAGAATCTGCGATCAAGTCCCTAGTTACAAGCGAATACTTCATGCCGATATGGCCCATTGCAATGCCGTCGCATACCGCGATCGCCGGAAATACAACCGGGACGCCGCCGGCTTCGGCCACGCCGAGTTTTACTGCGTTTACAATTTTATCCAAATTCATATGGCCCGGCACGATCTCGTTATAAGAACTTACGATGCCGACCATTGGTTTTTTCATTTCTTCTTCCGTAAAGCCGAGCGCATGGAACAGGGAGCGGTGCGGCGCCTGCTGCATGCCGGCTTTTACATTGTCACTTTTCATATTGTACAAGTCCTTTCCTTGAATATCTATATCTGTAACGAATCCGCTACGCGCCAGTCGATGATCCAGCCGCATAGCAGTCAATGAAACTGCTGCCCACCTAGCTGCTACTGGCAAAATGCATAGCTGCTGCTATACGCCAAATGTTTGCATAGGATCGCTGACTTCCGCTAAATCCGCTCGCAGAGCAGGTCGCCCATCTGCTTTGTGCCAACCTGCGTCACGCTGGCCTTTTGCTGTTCTTCCTGCGGCATAATATCAATCGTACGGTAGCCATCTTTTAACACTTGCTTTACAGCAGCTTCGATGGCGTCCGCCTCTTTGTCCAGGTCAAAGCTGTAGCGCAGCATCATGGCCGCGGACAAGACCGTCGCGATCGGGTTTGCGATCCCCTGCCCGGCAATGTCCGGCGCGGAACCACCGCTCGGCTCATACAGGCCGAACTTCGTATCATTTAAGCTGGCGGAAGAAAGCATCCCGATCGAGCCTGTCACCATCGAAGCTTCGTCGGATAAAATATCCCCAAACATATTTTCTGTTAAGATAACGTCAAACTGCTTCGGGTCTTTGACAAGCTGCATCGCGCAATTGTCAACCAGCATATGTTCATAGGAAACTTCCGGATAATCCGCCGCCACTTCTTCTACAATCTTGCGCCAGAGGCGGGAAGAATCCAATACGTTTGCCTTATCGACGCTCGTTACTTTCCGGCGGCGTTTCATCGCAATATCAAATCCGCGTTTGGCGATCCGGCGAATTTCATCCTCGTTATAGACCAGGGTATCTACCGCCGTCTCTTTCCCATCGCGCATTTCGGTTACACGGTCGCCAAAATACAAGCCGCCGGTCAGCTCGCGCATAATCATCATATCGAAGCCGTCCCCAATAATATCGTCCCTCAGCGGGCACGCTTCTTTTAACTCTTCATATAAATATGCCGGGCGCAGGTTCGCGAACAAATTTAACGCCTTGCGCAGCTTTAACAGCCCGGCTTCCGGCCTTAGCGACGGCGCAAGCCGGTACCATGGGGAAGTCGCGGTATTGCCCCCGATCGAGCCCATCAATACGGCGTCCGAAGCCTTCGCCTGCGCAATCGCCTCATCGGTTAACGGCACGCCGGTCGCGTCGATCGAACACCCGCCCATCAAAATATCTTCATATGCAAACTGGTGCCCGTATGTTTCCCCTACTTTATCCAATACTTTTTTTGCTTCTGCAACGATCTCCGGGCCAATGCCGTCGCCTGAGATCACGCCAATATGAAATTTCATATGAAAACTCCCTTATTTGCTCTTTTTGTCTTTTTTCTCTTTTTTGTCTTCTACTGCCTTCGACGCGTCTTCCGGCTTTTCCACAACAGATATTGCGGCGCGTTGCATCGGTATCCGGCAGTTGCGGTTATTTCCAAATTCTATAATGACCGTATCACCGGAAATGTCTATAATCGTCCCATAAAACCCGCTGGTCGTCAGTACGGTATCCCCGACTTCCAACGCCGCAAGCATTGCGTCTTTGCGCTTTTGCTCCTTCTGCTGCGGGCGCATCATAAAAAAGTACATAAATGCGAATAAAAGAACAATCGATAAGATCATGCCGAGCATACTGCCGCCGGCTTCGGCTGCTAAAATCATAGTTTCCCTCCTACTATTTGGGCGGCCTCCCTATGTGCGTTACCCGTAGGCGCAGTGGCTGTAAAGCTTATCAGCGCCCGGGAGGATCCGCTGTAATTTTCACACAAACAGTATTGTACACAAATGCATGCCATTCAGCAATACATTTTAGAAAAAATTCACGCTTTTTCTGATAGGCTGCGCATCTGGTACAATTTTTCTTCTTTGTATGCCGCAAAGCGGTTTTCTTCCAAGGCCGTACGGATTTCTTCCATCATATGATTATAGAAGAACAGGTTGTGCATTACGCACAAGCGCATGCCAAGCATTTCTTTTGCCTTTAGCAGATGGCGGATATACGCCCTGCTGTATTTGCGGCACGCCGGGCACTGGCAGCCTTCTTCGATCGGGCGCGTGTCTTTTTCGTACCGCTTGTTAAACAAGTTCCGTTTGCCCTCATTCGTATAGACATGCCCATGGCGGCCGTTGCGCGTCGGGTATACGCAGTCAAAAAAATCCACGCCGCGCGCCACGCCTTCCAAAATATTTTCCGGCGTCCCGACCCCCATCAAATACGTCGGCTTGTCTGCCGGCAGGTGCGGCACGGTAACGTCTAAAATATGGTACATCTCTTCATGCGTTTCGCCTACGGCAAGCCCGCCGATCGCGTAGCCGTCTAACTCCATTTCGGCAATTCGCTTGGCGTGGTCGATACGGATGTCGTCAAATATCGCGCCCTGGTTGATGGCAAATAGCAGCTGTTCTTTGTTGATCGTGTCTTCCAGGCTGTTTAAATGTTCCATTTGTGCTTTGCACCGCGCCAGCCACCGTGTCGTCCGGTCTACGGACTTTTGTACATAATCGCGCTCCGCGCGGCTGGAGGGGCATTCGTCAAACGCCATGGCGATAGTAGAGGCCAGGTTGGACTGAATCTGCATGCTCTGCTCCGGCCCCATAAAAATTTTGCGCCCGTCGACATGGGAATGGAAAAATACCCCTTCCTCTTTGATCCGGCGCAGGCTTGCAAGGGAAAACACCTGGAACCCCCCGGAATCGGTCAGGATCGGCTTATCCCACACAATAAACTTGTGCAGCCCGCCCAGCTCTTTAATCAGCTGGTCGCCCGGGCGTACATGCAGATGGTAAGTATTGGACAGCTGCACCTGCGTCTTTAGCCCCTGCAAATCTTCCGTGGAAACCGCCCCTTTGATCGCGCCGCATGTCCCTACGTTCATAAATACCGGCGTCTGGATGTCCCCGTGCACGGTATGGAACACCCCCCGTTTTGCAAGTCCTTCACTTTTTAATCGTTCATATCTCATAATTTATTTTTATTTACAATCCTTGTCTCATATTTTCCTGTAGCAATCTCAATAAACCGGACAAACAAAGAAACTTTGTTTTCTTCATTTAAATGCTGCCAGATCGAATCCGTAAACGCGTCCAGCCCCCCGGAAATCCCGACACGTAGCGGCTCCCCCTCGAAACTTGGCAGTGGTTCGCCATCCCCGGTATACGTGTGGATAAAACGCCCTTCGCCCGCAAGCGGATTTTCGTAGGCGAATGTATAACGGCAGCATGCGTCCGGGTTCCCGTCGCTGCTTTTTAAAATCGACATAGCATAATCAAAAGCGCCGTTTTCTATATGCAGCATACCAGAAATGCGCGGCGTATAGTTCGGCGCGTCCGGTTCAAACGTACGGGTGCTCAGCGCCTGCTCAAAAGTCTGCTGCCTGCCCATCTGTTCATAAACCGTATCGGTCTGGTCGCCGTTTGTTACAATTGTATCATTTCCAAGCACACGTACCGGTGCATAGATGACCAGGCTCGGGTCGCTTAATTTCGCCGGGTCAAACGCCTGCGTGCGGATTCCTTCGCCATCTTCTACAAAAACGCGGTTGCGGCTGTTGACGCTTCTTCCCATAATAAAGTAGGCCGTTACGGCATATTTCCCGTCTTCGGATGCCCCTATGACAATCCCCCTGCCAGGATAGGAATTCCCGCTAAGTTCTTGTGCCAGTGATGCAAGTTTCATGTTCGTCGTCCTCCTTTTGTATTTGCCGGCCCGCCGGCTTTTATCCTACTATCCTAACACAGACGGTTGTAAATTACAATATTGGCGAACGCCGATTCTTTGCACAAAAATGGGGCTGCCGCACTAAGAAAAATACAGCAAAATATAGTAGTGTGAAATTTTTATACCTACTATATCTTATATGTATTTTGCTTAGTGCGACAGCCCCATTGACCCAGAGAAGACTCATCATGCGGTCCATATTGCCGCACAAATTTCACGGAGGGGGATCTTTGTGCGTCTTTATGGAGCATTTCATATAACGAATTCATTTTAACACAACAGCGGAAGAATGGAAGTCTTTTGGGATGAAATGCACGTTTACAGGTATGTTTTGCAGCAGCCATATCCATTTGGGGGACGCTAAGGGCGAACTTTGTACTACTTGGATGGCCATAGCCCTGCCAAAGCGGCTATCGCCCTGCCAAAACGGCTATCGCCCTGCCAAAACGGCTATCGCCTTGCTTCGTATAACGGCTCCCCGGCTTTTACCGGCCCCGGGTGCTTTAATATTTGAACCATACGGTAATCATCCGCATTTGTAAGCAAGACCGGCGTATACATTTTGAAATTTTTCTGAACTTCCTCCAAGTTAAACTCAATCAGCAGGTCGCCTTTTTCTACCCACTGGCCCGCCTGCACCTTTACTTTAAAATACTTCCCCTTTAAGGATATTGTTTCCAGGCCGATATGGAGCAGCATTTCCGCCCCCGTATTCGTCTCCAGGCAGATTGCGTGCCTTGTTTCAAATATGGAAGAAACAACCCCGTCCACGGGGCTATACAGCTTACCTTCCGATGGCAGGATCGCCACGCCCTGCCCTAATATACCCAAGGCAAACGTCTCATCCGGGACTACTGATAAATCAACCACTTCGCCATTCATAGGCGCGTATACTACCACTTTTTCAACAAGCACCTCCGCCGGCGCGCCGTCCCTATCGTTTCCGCCCCCTTCCTCCACGGGATCGTCCTTCTCCTCCGGCAAAGCCCCAGCCGGATCATCGGATTTGAAAACTTTCGCCAATAAAAACACAACGATACAAGCCGTACCGACCAACAAGCCGATCACACCGTTGGAAATGCTTGCCTGGGCAGCCACATTGGAAATGCCATTTGGCATTAGCAAACGCCCGAACCCGTAGCAGGCCATAAGTTTCGATAAGTCCATACGAATTTCCTCTTCTTTTTTATATAATCATCCACACCAGCGCCCTTTTTATTTCTTCCACTTTTGGCATTTATTATTAGACTCGGACACCTTCACACAGTCGTTGATATTCATACATTTATCCGCGCCGCTTTTGCTATATACTTTATTTCCTTTTATTGTTGTCTGGCCAAATTTGCAGCCTGTGTCAGAAAAAATATGAATACCGGCGTTCTTCCCATAAATGGTATTATTTAATATGGTATTTTTCTGTTTCTCGGAAATTTTCGATGTCCCAAACAGCATCATGCTAAACCCGTTTCCATATGTCCCTGCCGTACGGGAACTGTTTGTAATAATCGTATTCTTCTTCACAACGCACCCCGCGGTATTAAACAGCGCCAGCCCTTCGGCCGAAGCGCCCGTAATCGTGCATCCGCGTATTGTAATATTGGTATGAAAATTGTTTTTAAACTCGTCGTCTCCGCTTGCGAAATTCGCGCAAACACCCCTGGAACCGGAAATTTCTGAATTTACGATTTCGATATTTTTACATACCTGCCCGTTTACGTACGCACGGTTCGAACTAATTCCCGGCGCGGTTGTTGGGGTTGCAATATCAATCTGCAACGCTTCTTCTACTGAATTTTCATTTTTTGTTTTGTCGTTCTTTGCCACTATTTTGCAGTTTTTTACAAGGACGTTCCTACATGCGATCAGTTCCAGTCCATGCCCCTCGTAATTGGTTTCAATGGTCACATTTTGAAAGGTCAGCTGATCCCCATGGGCAAACCGGAACATACTACAGCCATATTGGTTAACCGCATTTTTCCAGACGCCGCCCCGAACCTCAACATTTTTAATGGAATCATAATTGCCGCCGTCAACGTCATGCATGAGAATGCCTTTTTCATTGCAAGTCTGTATGATTGTAGCGCCATCAGCAATAAGCGTAGTATTGTCCCCAATACGCAGCACAACGTCGACTTGTACCTTCGAGCCGGATGGAATTACAACCGTTTTCTTGTTGTCGTTGCCTAACAGCTGTTTTAAATTCCGGCTGTCCTGGCGGATATCCCCCGTCGGCTGGAAGACCATCTGCGTTCCATCGTCCTGCGTCTTTATTGCCGAATCGTTTTTAGCCGCCTGTACGATGCCGCCTCCATGATTTCCAAGCGCCAGCAAGCCGCATATAAGGAGTACAGCCAGTTTTTTTCCATAATGATTTCTAAAATTCCCGTTGTTTTTCATGTTATTGTTTATCATCTTTTTACCATTTACATTCCTTTCGCGAGATCAAACGAACTTTTTCCATCTTATTGCATGATTACCCTGATTGCATTCTTAGCCTGATTGCATGATTACCCTGAATACATTTTTACTCCTTTTCAATAGTAATCCCTTTACAGATGTACCCTGTGATAAATTTCCTAATAAAGGATAACGTGTACATGAAATAAACTTAGCACTCACAGCCACCGCCTTTCTGCCTATGCCGTAAGTATAGCACAAACCATTGCTTTTGGCTACCTAAACCCACCGTCTAAAATCAGGCTTTCATCTGCTTTGTTATATTTAAACCGTGCATATTTTTGTATCCCGGACGCCGGAACCAGGCAGCAGGCCCGTCCG
>CASUON010000086.1 GCA_949457475.1 uncultured Lachnospiraceae bacterium | reverse complement strand
CCGTCCGGTATGGATACTTTTACGCAGGATGCTTAGAATTTCTTACATCCCGAAGATGGAACATCAGGGAGGGCTTGCTGCCTGGTTCCAGCGTCCGGGTAGCACAAAACTTAAAAACTGTTCCAGAATTTAACTGCCGGATAACAACCTATTATTTTCTTTTTGTAGTATATTCTGCATATCCCACCCCATGAAAAGGAACAGACTTTGCATTTACTGTATGGTATTTTCGCATGTTGATATAGACAGATGCCAATAAATGGGATAAAATAGTTGCAGTTCACCTGGAAAATAGACCATTTGTGGGTATTCCTCGAAGGAACTGCGCGCGGCAACATAAATTAACCGTTGTTTGTTTATACTATGCATAAAAACAGGAGGGATTCTAATTTTGAAATTATCAGATTTATCTGCCTACGAAATAATAGAAGAAAGGGAGCTTGCGGATATCCATTCGCAGGGCGTTATTTTGCGCCACAAAAAAAGCGGCGCCAGAATTAGCGTTATTTCCAATGATGATGAAAATAAAGTATTTTATATCGGGTTTCGTACGCCGGCGGAAGACAGCACAGGCGTGCCGCATATTATCGAACATACGGTATTGTGTGGTTCGCAGGAATTTCCACTCAAGGATCCGTTTGTAGAACTGGCAAAAGGTTCGTTGAATACATTTTTAAATGCGATGACTTATCCGGATAAGACCGTATATCCGGTGGCAAGCTGTAATGACAAAGATTTTCAAAATCTGATGCATGTTTATATGGACGCCGTGTTCCATCCCAATATTTACAAATACGAGGAAATCTTTAAACAGGAAGGATGGCACTACGAATTAGAATCCGAAGACGCGCCTGTGACGTTAAACGGCGTGGTATATAATGAGATGAAGGGGGCTTATTCTTCCCCGGAGGACGTGCTGGAGCGCGTGACGATGAATTCCCTATTCCCGGATACGACCTATGCCAATGAGTCCGGCGGCGACCCGCTGCATATCCCGGAATTGACGTACGAAGATTATCTGGATTTCCACCGCAGGTATTATCATCCATGCAATGCGTATATTTACCTGTATGGCGATGTGGACGCCGCGCAGAAGCTGGACTGGATGGATCGGGCCTACTTGTCCCATTATGACAAAATCGCGTTAGATTCTGAAATCCGCCGCCAGCAGCCGTTTGAAAAACCCGTGGAGCTTTCCAGGAAATATTCGATCTCCACATCGGAAAATGAGCAGGATAAGACCTACCTTTCCTACAACGTGGTAGTGGGCACGACGCTGGAAAAAGAATTAAACCTCGCGTTTGACGTGCTCGATTACGCCCTGTTAAATGCGCCGGGCGCGCCGCTGAAAAAAGCGCTCCTGGACGCCAAGATTGGCAAAGACATTCTGGGCGGGTATGACGGTTCTATTTTTCAGCCTATTTTTACGGTAACGGCCAAAAACGCCAACCGCGCCGACAAGGAGCGTTTTGTACAGATTATTGAAGATACGCTCAAAGAGCAGGTGAAAAACGGGCTGAACCGCAAAGCGCTGTTAGCCGGCATTAACAGCAGCGAGTTTAAATTCCGGGAAGCTGATTTTGGCGCTTATCCAAAAGGGTTGATTTATGGCCTGCAATGCTTAGACAGCTGGCTGTATGACGACAGGGCGCCGTTCCTCCATTTAGAAGCGCTGGATACGTTTCGCTTTTTGAAAGGGCAGGTGGAAAACGGCTATTTTGAAAACCTGATCCAGACCTATTTCCTGGACAATACGCATCGTTCGCTGGTTATTGTAGAACCGGAAAAAGGGTTGAATGAAAAGCGGGAGAAGCAGCTGGAGGAAAAACTGGCGGCATACAAAGCGTCTTTATCAAAGGAAGAGCTTGCGCAGCTGGCCGCGGATACCGTGCATTTAAGGGAATACCAGCAAGAGCCGTCCTCGAAAGAAGATTTGGAAAAACTGCCAATGCTGACCCGCGCGGATATGAAAAAAGAAGCGGCTCCATTTTATAATGAAGAAAAAGAAGCAGCGGGCATTCCGGTCATACACCACAATTTAAATACGAACGGCATTAATTATATTTCGCTGCTGTTTGACCTATCCGGCGTCCAGGCGCAGTGGGTGCCGTATCTTGGGGTATTAAAAGCCGTGCTTGGATATATGGATACAAAAGATTATACGTATGAAGACCTGGCAAATGAGATGAACCTGCATACCGGAGGGTTTTATACAAGCATTACCTCCTTTGTGGATCATGCAAAGCCAAAGCAGCTGGTCAATCAATACGAAGTCGTTGTCCGTGCGCTGTATGATGAAACGGAGACGGCGTTGCAGCTTGTGCGGGGCATTTTGTGTACGACCAACTTGGAAGACGACAAGCGCCTGTATGAAGTCGTTGCGCAGGCGAAGTCGCGGATGGAAATGCAGCTGATGCAGGCAGGGCATTCGGTTTCCGCGATGCGCGCAATGTCTTATTTTTCAAAGGCGGCCTGCTATAACGATTTGGCAGGCGGCATTGGGTTTTACCGGCTGCTTACCGATATAGAGGGAAATTTTGAACAGCGCAAAGAACAGGTGCGCCAGATTCTGCAAGAGCTGATCCAGCTGATCTTCCGTCCGGAAAACCTTAGGGTCAGCCTGACCAGCGACGGGGAAGGCTATGGGCTGCTGGCAGGGCAGATGGAAACGCTACGCGCGGACTTGCATACAGAGGAAGTCAAACCAGGCAATCTGGACCTTGTGTGCACAAAGAAGAATGAAGGGTTCCAAGACGCCGCGCAAGTACAGTATGTTTCAAGGGCAGGGAATTTCTGCGCACACGGGTTTTCTTATACCGGCGTGCTGCGGATTTTACGGACGATTTTAAATTACGATTATCTATGGATGAATATCCGTGTGCAGGGCGGCGCGTACGGCTGCATGAGCGGGTTTGGAAGGGCGGGGGATACGTATTTTTCGACGTACCGTGATCCGAACCTGAAGAGGTCGAACGATGTATTTAATAATATTCCGGCGTATTTAAAACAGTTTGACGCAGACGAGCGCAATATGGCAAAATATATTATCGGCACAGTCAGCACGCTGGATACGCCGCTTAGCCCGTCCGCGAAAGGGTACCGGTCTATGGTCGCCTACTTAAGCCATTTGACGAGGGAAGACGTACAGCGGGAGCGGGATGAAATTTTAAACGCATGCGCGCAGGATATCCGTGCGCTGGAGCCGCTCATCGCATCTGTATTGGCGGAGGAAAATATTTGTGTAATCGGCAACGAGCAGATGCTGGAAAAAGAACGGGAACTATTTATGACACTGGAAGCTTTGTTTTAGGCAGGGGTACAATGGAGAATCAAACGAATTTTAAATCAGGGTTTGTAACAATTATCGGGCGGCCAAACGTAGGGAAGTCGACGCTGATGAACCGTATCATTGGCCAGAAGATCGCGATTACGTCCAATAAGCCGCAGACGACGCGCAACCGCATACAAACGGTATATACAGATACGCAAAAAGGGCAGATTGTGTTTCTCGACACGCCAGGCATCCACAAGGCGAAAAACAAGCTCGGCGAATATATGGTAACGGTTGCGGAGCATACGGTACAGGATGTGGACGTCGTTTTGTGGCTTGTGGAGCCGTCCAACTTCGTAGGCGCCGGAGAACGGCATATCGCGCAGGTGCTGCAAAAAGTGGGTACGCCAGTCATTTTGGTCATTAACAAAATCGATACCCTGCCCCGGAAAGAGGAACTGCTTCATTTTATCGATACGTACCGTAGCGTATATGAGTTTGACGAAATTATACCGGCGTCCGCGCTGCATGGGGAAAATGTAGACGATATTATTGACACGGTCTTCCGGTATCTGCCGTACGGGCCGATGTTTTATGATGAAGATACGGTTACTGACCAGCCGCAGCGGCAGATCGCGGCGGAAATCATCCGCGAAAAGGCGCTGCACGCGCTGGATGAAGAGATTCCGCATGGGATAGCGGTTACGATTGACAAGATGAAAATGAGAAAAGGCAGGCCGCTTATGGACATAGAAGCGACGATTATCTGCGAACGGGAGTCCCATAAGGGGATTATTATCGGGAAAGGCGGCGAGATGCTCAAAAAGATCGGTACAAACGCACGCTTTGAATTGGAAAAGATGCTGGAAGAAAAAGTAAACCTGAAATTGTGGGTAAAGGTCAGAAAGAACTGGCGTGACAGCGACACGCAGATGAAAAATTTTGGGTATAAACTGCCGTAAATGGAGCCTGTTGGGAAGAGTGGCTTGGCAGAGGCACTTGACACTTAAGAGGAAAAATTCTGGATATAAACTGCCAGAATTTATCTCGTATGAGAAATATGCCATATGCAAAAACTTATGTTATGGCGATACAAAAAAGGCCATAATCTGACAAGGGGAGATGCATATGACAAGAGATTGCTGGAAAGACTTTGCCATAAGCGGCAGGGTTAGTGATTATTTGAAGTACCGGGAGCAGGAAACCCATACACAGCGCCAGATAGCGGCGCCGTCGGCGTCGGCGGGTGGAGTAGGACATGGGACAAAAAATTGTTCTGACAGGCATGGTGTTGTCCGCAATGCCTGTTGGTGATTATGACAAGAGGATACAGATACTGACGAGGGAAAGGGGAAAAATCACCGCGTTTGCACGGGGCGCCAAGCGCCCTGGCAGTCTTCTGCTGGCTGCGGCAAATCCTTTTTCCTTTGGTCAGTTTGAAGTATTTGAAGGTAAAAGCGCATATAACCTGGCAAAGGCTGATATTCAAATTTATTTCCGGGAGCTGGCAGAGGATTATGAAATGGTCGCGTACGGATGCTATTTCCTGGAAATGGCGGCTTATTATACGCAGGAAAATATGGAAAGTACAGATTTTTTGAACCTTTTGTACATTACTTTAAAGGCGCTGTTAAAGCCTTCGCTGGATAACCGTTTGGTCCGCAGGATATATGAACTGCGGGTATTTGTCGTGTTTGGCGAATATCCGAATGTATTTTCCTGTGTGAAATGCGCTGGTAAAGAAGGGCTGCATTATTTTTCTGTTGCCCGCCACGGGACATTGTGCCAAGGCTGCCTGCGCGGCGAGCGTGCAGTGCCAATCGATGAATCCACATTGTATACGCTACAGTATATTATTTCCGCGCCATTGGAAAAGCTGTATACGTTTACGGTAAATGCACGGGTGCTGGGGCGTCTGGACGAGATTGTATCCCGTTATGTGGGCCACCAAAGCAGCCATAAATTCAAATCGGAAGAGATGCTGCAAGCTATGAAATAGTCATAGAAATTAGATAAAGGCATATATAAAGCATCGGATTATGTCCAATGGACGACAATACATACAGATAGAGGAGGCAATAGCAATGAAACAGAAGCTGTATACAACACTGTGCGTTTTGGCGACGGCCAGCATGCTAACAGCTTGTGGATCTTCTTTCAAAGCTACGGAAAGTACCGTATATATAACAGATAAAGGGAATGTGGTCGGTGCAGATATTGAGGATTTCAACGAAGAATATTATGATAAAGAAGAACTGGAAACTTATATTACAGAATCTGTGGATCGCTATGTAGCAGCTAACGGGGACGGAAGCATTGAGATCGACCATTTTGACATTGTTTCATCGGGCGAAAAAGGGACAAAGGCGCAGCTATACCTAAATTACGCGACATATATTGATTACGCGCAGTTTAAAGAAGTCGCGCTGTTTGCCGGGACGCTGCAGCAGGCGAAAGAAGAGGGCTACGCTTTTGACCAGAAGTTTCAGTCGGTAGAAAATGGGAAGGCAGCCGCGGGAGTAGATGCGCAGGAATTTCTGGATTCGGAGGAATTAAAGGCTGTGGTAATTGGCGAAGATACGCTTGTCAAAATAGATGGGGCGATTTCTTACATATCGGATGGCAATGTGGAACTGACCGGAAAGGATACGGCGCGCGTTGCCTATGATATGGAAGACCCGGACGCCCAGCCGGCATACATCCTTTATAAATAACGGTTCCAGGCTGCCGTGTTCATATAGGTACCTTCCCGCCCCGTAGCAGTCGGCATGCATCCTTATATAAAATAGCCGTACTTAAACCCCACACTGTCGGGAGCGGGCTAGCGGGTAATGACGACGAAACTTGGAATAGCAGTTGTAGGACATTGACCGTACTTAAGTCCCGCGTTGTCGGGAGCGGCTAGCGGGTAATGACGACGAAACTTGGAATAGCAGTTGTAGGACATTGACCGTACGCAAGAAAGAAATGAGTGAAAGAAATAAGTAAAAGATTTAAATTGAATAAGAAGATCAATCATAGGAACCGAATAAGTATAGCTACGCATAAACCGGCGTAGATAACCAGATGGAGGAAAAAGTTATGGAAAAATCAATGGACAAGATTGTCGCACTGGCGAAGGCAAGGGGATTCATTTATCCAGGCTCTGAAATATACGGCGGGCTTGCAAACACCTGGGATTACGGCAATCTGGGCGTGGAGTTGAAAAACAATGTAAAAAAGGCGTGGTGGAAGAAGTTTGTCCAAGAAAACCCTTATAATGTAGGCGTAGACTGCGCGATTTTAATGAACCCGCAGACGTGGGTGGCGTCCGGGCATCTGGGCGGGTTTTCAGACCCGTTGATGGACTGCCGGGAATGCCATGAACGTTTCCGGGCGGACAAGATCATTGAAGACTATGCCGGCGAGCACGAGATCGCGCTGGACGGTTCGGTAGACGGCTGGGACAATGAAAAGATGGTGCAGTTTATCGAAACGCATCATATCCCGTGCCCAAGCTGCGGCAAGCACAATTTTACGGATATCCGCCAGTTCAACCTGATGTTTAAGACGTTCCAGGGGGTGACGGAGGACGCCAAAAATACTGTTTATTTAAGGCCGGAAACCGCGCAGGGCATATTTGTGAATTTCAAAAACGTGCAGCGTACATCCCGCAAAAAGATTCCGTTTGGCATTGCGCAGATTGGCAAATCGTTCCGCAACGAGATTACGCCGGGCAACTTTATTTTCCGCACGCGCGAATTTGAACAAATGGAGCTGGAGTTTTTCTGTGAACCGGGCACCGACTTGGAGTGGTTCCAGTATTGGAGGGGCTTTTGCCGCGACTGGCTGTTAAGCCTGGGCATGAAAGAAGATGAGCTGCGCCTGCGCGACCACGACCAGGAAGAGCTTTCGTTCTACAGCAAAGCTACGACAGACTTTGAATTTCTGTTCCCGTTTGGATGGGGCGAATTGTGGGGGATTGCAGACCGTACCGATTACGACTTGACGCAGCACCAGGAAACGTCCGGCCAGGATCTGTCCTATTTTGACGACGCAAAGAATGAAAAATATATACCGTATGTTATAGAGCCGTCTTTGGGCGTAGAGCGCGTACTGCTCGCCTTTTTGTGTTCCGCCTACGACGAGGAGAATATTGGTACGCCGGAGAAACCGGATATGCGTACCGTGCTGCATTTGCACCCGGCGCTCGCACCGGTGAAGGTCGGCGTGCTGCCGCTGTCTAAAAAACTCAGCGCGGGGGCGGAAGAGGTGTTCGCGCAGCTGTCCAAAAAATATAACTGCGAATATGACGACCGTGGAAATATTGGCAAACGCTACCGCCGCCAGGATGAAATCGGCACGCCGTTTTGCGTGACCTATGACTTTGATTCCCAAGAAGACCGTGCGGTAACCGTGCGTTTCCGTGACTCGATGGAACAAGAGCGGGTAGAGATCGCGAAGCTGGATGCATATTTCGCAGATAAATTTACTTTTTAAATAGAAAACAGTTGATAACTTGGAAAAATGTGTTAAAATGGGAATGTGCGTAGGCCTGTCTGCGCAGACGTGGTTAACAAACGGATGTATTTTGGGCAAGGCTGCCTGGGAGAGTCCGTAAACAATAGTATAAATCAAGAAATATTTAGGAGGAATTAGCAAATGGCAAACAAATGGGTTTATTTGTTCAGCGAAGGAAATGCAAATATGCGCGAGCTTCTTGGAGGCAAAGGGGCGAACCTCGCTGAGATGACAAACATCGGCCTTCCGGTACCGCAGGGATTTACAATCACAACAGAAGCTTGTACACAGTATTATGAAGACGGCCGGGAGATTAACGAAGAGATCCAGACCCAGATTAACGAGTACATCGTGAAGATGGAAGAAATTACAGGCAAAAAATTCGGCGATAAGGAGAATCCGCTCCTTGTATCCGTCCGTTCCGGCGCACGGGCGTCCATGCCAGGTATGATGGATACAATCTTAAACCTTGGGTTAAATGAAACGGTAGTAGGGGTCATTGCAGAAAAATCCGGCAACGCGCGCTGGGCGTGGGACTGCTACCGTAGGTTTATTCAGATGTATTCTGACGTAGTTATGGAAGTAGGCAAGAAATATTTCGAGCAGCTCATTGACCAGATGAAAGAAAAGAAAGGCGTTACGTACGACGTAGACCTGACCGCAGATGATTTAAAAGAGCTGGCGACACAGTTTAAGGCTGAATACAAAGCAAAGATCGGCACCGATTTCCCGGATGACCCGAAGGAACAGCTGATGGGTGCGATCAAGGCTGTATTCCGTTCTTGGGACAACCCTCGTGCAAATGTATACCGCCGCGACAACGATATCCCATATTCTTGGGGTACTGCTGTAAACGTACAGTCTATGGCATTCGGAAATATGGGCGATGACTGCGGTACAGGCGTTGCGTTTACGCGTGACCCGGCGACCGGTGAAAGAAAGCTGATGGGCGAATTCCTTGTAAACGCACAGGGCGAAGACGTAGTAGCCGGCGTGCGTACACCAATGCCGATCGCAAAAATGGAAGAGGAGTTCCCGGAAGCATTTGCACAGTTTAAAGATGTGTGCAAGACATTGGAAGACCACTATAGAGATATGCAGGATATGGAGTTTACCGTAGAGAACAAGAAACTCTATATGCTTCAGACAAGAAACGGCAAACGTACAGCCCAGGCTGCGTTAAAGATCGCATGCGACCTGGTAGACGAAGGAATGCGGACAGAAGAAGAAGCAGTAGCTATGATCGATCCGCGTAACCTGGATACGTTGCTGCATCCGCAGTTCGACGCTGCGGCATTAAAAGCTGCTACCCCGGTTGGCAAGGGCCTTGGCGCATCTCCAGGCGCTGCATGCGGCAAGATCGTATTCTCTGCGGAAGACGCGGAAGAATGGCATGCAAGGGGCGAGAAAGTCGTACTAGTACGTCTTGAGACGTCTCCGGAAGATATTACAGGCATGAAAGCATCCCAGGGTATTTTAACAGTCCGCGGCGGTATGACTTCACATGCAGCTGTTGTTGCCCGCGGCATGGGTACTTGCTGTGTATCCGGATGCGGCGATATCGCAATGGATGAAGAAAATAAGAAGTTCACATTAGCTGGCAAGGAATACCACGAAGGAGATTTCATTTCCATTGACGGTTCGACCGGCAATATTTACGATGGAGCAATCCAGACAGTCGACGCTACGATCGCTGGCGAATTTGGCCGGATTATGGAGTGGGCTGACAAATACCGCGTATTGAAGGTACGTACGAATGCGGATACTCCGGCGGACGCTAAGAAAGCGCGCGAACTTGGAGCAGAAGGCATCGGCCTTTGCCGTACCGAGCATATGTTCTTCGAAGAAGATAGGATTGCCGCATTCCGTGAAATGATCTGTTCTGATACAGTAGAAGAAAGGGAAGCAGCGCTGGATAAGATTCTGCCATACCAGCAGGGAGACTTCGAAAAGCTTTACGAAGCGCTGGAAGGATGCCCAGTTACCATCCGTTTCTTGGATCCGCCTTTGCATGAGTTTGTACCGACCGAAGAAGAAGATATCGAAAAACTCGCAAAAGCGCAGAATAAATCAGTGGAAGAAATTAAGAATATTATTAATTCCCTCCATGAGTTCAACCCGATGATGGGCCACCGCGGATGCCGTCTGACAGTAACCTATCCGGAAATTGCAAAGATGCAGACAAAAGCTGTCATCCGCGCAGCGATCAACGTACAGAAAGCGCATTCCGACTGGACTGTGAAACCGGAAATCATGATTCCGTTGATCTGCGATATCAAAGAGCTGAAGTTCGTCAAGAAAGTAGTTGTAGAGACAGCGGACGCTGAAATCGAAGCATCTGGCGTAAAACTGGAATACGAAGTAGGTACGATGATCGAAATTCCAAGGGCTGCCCTTACAGCGGATGAAATTGCATCAGAGGCTGATTTCTTCTGTTTCGGTACGAACGACCTGACACAGATGACCTTTGGCTTCTCCCGTGACGATTCCGGCAAGTTCTTGGATGCGTACTATGATACAAAGATTTTTGAAAACGACCCGTTTGCAAAATTAGACCAGACTGGCGTTGGCAAGCTGATGGAAACAGCGATCAAGCTTGGCAAACCGGTAAATAACAAGCTGCACGTAGGTATCTGCGGCGAACATGGCGGCGATCCTTCTTCTGTAGAATTCTGCCATAAGATTGGTTTGGATTATGTATCCTGCTCACCGTTCCGTGTACCGATCGCAAGGCTTGCGGCGGCACAGGCGGCGATTGCACAAAAGTAATCCAATAAATAATTTGTTCCTGCAAAACAATTTTTTGCTGACGGCAGATTATAATTTTTGCTGAACGATTACAGCTAAAAATACAAGACCTTGGGATAAAAGAGCTTCTTCCTCTTTTCTTCCGGGGTCTTTTCTTTTTCCACCAATACCATCCGCCACAGGACTGCTGCCAGTAAAATCTTCCTCTTCCCCTTATTCTTCCTAATTCCCCTCAACCCCTTGAAAACACTGGGTTTCCAGCACTTTTTTGAAAAAGAATGGGAAAGAGGAGGGAAGAGAAAGACCCCTTTTCTTCATGCTTATTGCCTGCTGGTGGCAGGTTCTTTATCCTTCCTTCTTCTTTTTGTTTTTTCCCCGAATCCTTGAAAATACTGGGGTTGCAGTGTTTTTGGTTGAAAAAGGTGGATGTGAGAGGAATGAAAAAGAGGAAACAAAAGGATGCAGCAGTTGTGTAGAAAAGTGTGTAATGAAAAGAGGGATGCTTATAAAGCCAGTATTTACAAGGGTTTTAGAGAATAGTTTCATGGTTAAATGGGACATGAAACCAGAGGGATTTCAGTTTATTCAGGGTGATTTTTTACTGAATGACTGCAATTAAAAAAGATTCTGGAAAGCCGGGATGAAGGACGGATTTTGCACAGGGCATCTGTCCTTCATTCTGGTTTTCGGACATCCGATCAGGGGATGAGATCCCGTGGGGGTAATCTGATTATTCTTCCGCACATTCCCCATCTCTGAAAGTGTGGTTGCTTTTCGTGGGGTGGGGATATCCCTTAAAAATGAGAACTA
>CASUON010000085.1 GCA_949457475.1 uncultured Lachnospiraceae bacterium | reverse complement strand
CCTGGTTCCGGCGTACGGGATAAAAAAATATGCACAGTTTGCCGGATAACAACCTATTATTTCTCATTTTTAAAGGATATCCCCCCGTGAAAAGTAACGTATCGCCTTTTTTTGAGGCTGTGGGCAGCCTTAAATTCGTTGAAACATATAATTAGATATGTTATTATAGTTAGAAAAAGTTCTCTGAAAGAGTACAAGATTGCTGTACCAGCAAAACGATGCCAGCAGGTGTGGCGGTTAAATAGGAGTTGGATATAGGTAGCAGGCTGAAGCTGTATACGTTTATGCAGGCATGATAAGGGGCAATAGGAGGAAAGTTGGATATGGACAGTAGAAGGCTGAATGTATTGCGCGCAAGCGGTGGAAGTACAGATGAAAAAGAAAAACGGTTTCTGCTGGGGACGGATATCCCACGTAGGAATATTATCTCAGTTACCTTTTTAGATACCTTGGCAAAAGCGCCCGCACATTGTTGGGATATTTCGCAGGAAAAAAATGGCGGGATTTTGGCGTGGGCGGTCAAAACGGAAGGCGGTTATAGTTTTTTTATTGCGGGCGAAGGAGGGGTGGCAGGAAACGCCAACTGCAAAGAACTGTTCCGCCATTGCATCAACCTGCGCAAAATTTCTTTTTCTGGATGTTTTGATACAAGCCAGGTAGCAAATATGGAGTGCATGTTTTACAACTGTAAAAATATAGAAGAGCTGGATTTAAGCAGTTTTGACACAAGCGCGGCCACAAATATGGGTGGGATGTTTGGGAGCTGCAACCGGCTGAAGAAGCTGGACGTAGGCGGTTTCGATACGTCCCATGTGACCAACATGAAATTCATGTTTTGCGATTGCCGTGGTATACAGGAATTGGATTTGGGCGGTTTTGATACGTCCCATGTGGCTGATATGAGCGGCATGTTTGCAATGTGCAGCAGCCTAAAAGAGTTGGATATCAGCAGTTTCCGGGTTTCAGAGGAAACGGACAGAAAAGATATGTTTAAATACTGCAAAAATCTTACGCGCCTGTGTGTGCATGACTTGTCCATTGCGAACACAGAAGGGATGTTTTCGGGCTGTTGCAGCCGGCTGGCCATCATAGATGAAGAGATGCAGGTGCAGCAGAATATGTTGCGGCCGGACGAACGGGGGGAAGGGGAAAAAAAGAAAATCCGCCTGCTCGGAACGGCTGTATGCTGTAAAGATATCCGTACGGTTACCTTTTTGGATTCTTTGGCGGAGCTGCCGCAGGAGCATTGGGATGTTTCAAAGGACGGGACAGGCAGTGTGTTTGCGTGGGTACGCAGTACCGTGGAAGGCTGTGATTTTTATATCGCGGCACAAGGCAAAGTAAAGGGAAACCCGAACTGCCGGGACTTATTCCGTGATTGTGAAAACCTGCGGGAAGTAAGGTGTCAAGGCTGCTTCGATACGAGGTATGTGGCCGATATGGGCGCCATGTTTGAAAATTGCACCCGGCTGCTGCAGCTGGATGTAGGCAGTTTTGATACGTCCCATGTGACCGATATGCGGCACATGTTCTGGAACTGCAGCCGTATAAAAGAGCTGGACGTCAGCAGGTTTCAGACCGCGAAAGTGCAGAATATGGAAGGTATGTTCGCTGGCTGTGTGAACCTGGAGAAGCTGGATATCAGCGGGTTTGAAACGTCCCGGGTAAAGACGATGAAGCATATGTTTTACGGATGTTGCGCACTGGAAGAGCTGAATGTCAGCGGGTTTGACACATCACGGACAGAAAATATGGAAAAAATGTTTGCGGGCTGCAGCCGCCTAAAAAAATTGGATGCCGATCATTTTAATATGTCCAGTATCCGGTTCCGGGGGGATATGTACGCGGGCTGCAGTGCATATATCCGGATGAAATACTGTTGATGTAATTATGTTCTTGACAGGAATGGATAACATTGCCATAATTGAAATATGTATGACGTTGGTTTTTTGTTTTGCTACCGGAAAGCAGCAGGAAGGCACGCTCTAAGATGGCAAAAAGATTCTGGTAAACACATTACAGATAATGAAAGGGCAAGAGGATGGAAAAATACAAAGGAAGAATGTTTCTGTTATGCTTTGTGTGCGTACTGTCGGTTTTGGGGCGTACGGCAAATGAAAATGCCGGGGGCGGCGTCCTAGCGCGTACTTTCCAAGCAATGGCTACAGAAACAAAAGTATACGCCGCAGAGCAGCAAAGCGGCACAGAAGACGTGGCGAAAAACAGCGCGATCAAAGTAGGGGATATGGACAGCCACAACAATACAGACGTCGTGCTTGTTATGGATGAGAGCGGGACGATGCTGACGGCGGACCCAAAACGGCTCGCAATTGAAGGCGCAAAGCTGTTTATCGATATGCAAAAGATGAGCGGGATCGGAATTGGGCTGGTCGAATTTCCACAAAAGGGCAAGGCGCCAGAATCTACAGGCATTATACAAATGCAGCAAAAGCAGAATAAAGAATTTTTAAAAGGCATACTGGATAGGGTTGTATACTACCCGATGGCGCATACGGATACCGGGGCGGCAATGTTAGAAGCCGTGTCGGTATTAGATTCCAGCAGCGGCGACAGCGATAACGATAAGGCGATCGTGCTGTTTACGGACGGCAGGACAGATATCGATAAAGACACGCCTGGCCGGACGACAAAAGATTCCATAAAGGATTTGGATACGGCAGTTAGGCAGGCGAAGAAAAAAGGGTATAAAATATACTGCATTGGATTGGACGCAAATGGCAAAATTGATCGGGGCGTACTGGAAAAAATAGCGGATGATACCGGCGGCGAGTGCCATATTGCAAAAGATGTGGATACGCTTAGGAAGTTTTTTAATTCTATTTTCAGTGAAATCGACGGCACGAAGGAAATGAAAATTGAGAACTATATTTCCGACGGCGGCTACCACCAGTCAAAGATAAAAATCAAAAGCGCGAATGTGGCGGAAGCAAATATTGTGATCCTTTCTTCCCAGAAGCTAAAGGATATCCAGTTAAAAGACAACCATGGCGACCCGGTAAATTTACAGAAAGAATCGGATAAAGTCTATTTTGCAACGTCAAATACGTACTCGGTCATAAAGCTGATCCGGCCGGAGACGGGCGATTGGGTCCTGCGGGTCAAAGGGGTCAAGGGGGACCAGATCCAGATTGGGATGGTCTATAATTATGACTTGGGACTGGTCGTAGAAGCAGACCGGGCAATCGTGCCAAAAGGGCAGGGCGCCACGGTCAAGGCCTACCTGGCTACCGATGGGGAGCCGTTTACAAGTAAAAAGTTTTACGAAGGGCTAAGCGGCTATATCCAGGCTGAGGCAGAAGGGCAGGAAATAATAAAACAAGAGCTGGCGTTAAACGAGGACGGGACGGCCCTTACAGGCGTGTTTACCCCTCCACAGGCACTGGATTACCAGGTATTTGTGCATTTGGAAGGAGACCATCTAGTGCGCAACAGCGAGCGCTTTTGGATATCGGCCCGGGAAGGGGCGGTATTGGCGGTAAAAGAGCTAGGTACCGTAAAACTGGAGGCAGGCGAGGAAAAAGAGATTGATTTAGGGGAATACTTTTCCGTCGAGGACGGCCAGGAAGGCATCGTATATTCGGTAGAACCCATACAGGACGAGGGTACAGATACAGAAATAGATACAGAAACCGATATCGAGGGGGGAAATACAAAAGCGGACACAGAGCAAAAAAATACCGAGGCAGATACAGAGGGAAATCAAACCGGAGCAGATACGGATACAGAAGATGGGGCAGCGGCAAAAACGGATGGCAGGCCGGTACAGGCAGTTATCCAGGAAGGCTCTATCCTACATATTACCGGAAACAGGGAAGGAAAGGCGGATTTTTTAGTGTATGCAAAGCATGCGTCCGCACAGCCGGCAAGCAGCCGTCTGACAGTGGTCTGCACGGCGAAAAAGACGCCAGGAGAGACAGATATCGTTATAAAAAAAGACAAAGGCTTTTCCAAATATGTGCTGCCTGCCCTGCTTGCGCTATTGCTTGTACTGATCGCCGCAGCGTTTCTGGCCTGGCTTTTTCGAAGGGGCAAAAGACGTATTGCGGGCAGTTTTTGTGTCGGCCTGGAAGTTGTAAAACAGGAAGAAAACGGCGCGTCCGACAGCCGGAGGTTTGAAATAAAACGGGAGATCCCGGCGTCTTCTATGGGTAGCCGACGGGCGTTTACGCTGGAAGAGCTGCTTAGGCTGTTTCAGGACCTCCATGCGGCCGCTATGGACGAACAGGAGCAAAAGGAACTGGAAAAGTGCTGCGATATGGTAAAAGGGGACGCGAAGAAAATAAAGTTTTGCAGCAGCAAAATACCGTATGAGATAAAAATCAGTAATAGCGGCGGCAACGCCAGCTTTATAGACCATGGGGTAAAAAGCGACCAGAAGTCTTTGGTGGTTCGTATTGACCCTCTGGGCGGTACGAACGGCATTGTGGGGGCTGGCAAGAAGGAATTTGGCATCCGGATTGATACGCAGGATGAGGATTATACGCAGGTAAATATCGTGTACAAAAATAGGATCTAATTCAAAGCGCAAGGAAAACGGATGCGGGATCAAAAATACATAGGAAACACATCGCAATAGAAAAAACGCATCCGGATAAAAAACATATAGGGAGGGAAACGGGATTATGGCATTGGATCGGTTGGAAAAGGAACGGATGGACAAACTGGATTTTTCGAAAGGGGGCGGATTTTCCGATTTTATTACAGGCAGGCAGAAGCTTTCCCCCGCGGACAGCAAGTTTCTGTTTATCGGGCTGGGCGGAAAAGGCGGGAGCACCGTTGCCAGTTTAAAGACCGGGGTATATCAGAAGATCCTGTGCGATGAGAAGAAGAAGCGGCCGGAAAATTTCGAGTACCTTGTAATTGACACAGATGTAAACGATTTGGAAAAGTGGAAAAAAGGTTCGTTTGGGGAGGTTGGATTGAGCGAGGAATACGCGGAGATCTGCCAGCTGTACGACGATACCGCGGCCAAAAAGCTGGAGCCGGGGAAACGCGGGATGATCCCGCAGAATATTACGCAGTGGCTAAACCCCGCGATGAATAAGCAGCTAACCGGGGACGGGGCGGGCGGCGTGCGCCAGGCCGGCCGCTACTTGCTCTTTGGCGACCAGGCGTTTAGCGTCGTAAGGAATGCGCTGACAAAAAAGCTGGGCGATCTGCATGCGCAGATTACAGACCCGACCAGGCAGAAGTTGATCGTATATATCTTTGCCGGCATTGGCGGAGGCACCGGGAGCGGGACCGTGATCGATATCCCTTATATTATCCGCCATATCTGCAAGCGGAATAACTGGGGCGTCAAGGTTTACAGCTATCTTTTCCTTCCGGACACATACCAGGAAGAAGCGCGTAAACAGGAGCATACCAAGTATAATAGCTATGCGGCGCTAAAAGAAATCGATACGCTGATGAATATTGGCCTGATGGACGGGGCCGCGCATTTTAAGGCAAAATACGCCCCGGACTTTGCGGTGGATTTTGCGGAGCGTATCTTTGATTCGTGTATTTTAATTTCCGGGAAAAAACGGACAGGGCTAGTTATGCATCCGGATACATTCAGCCGGAATGTCGTCGTGGACAATATTATTAACCTGGTGACGAAAAGTACGACGACAAATGACGATCCGCTTGTAAATTCATTTTTGGATAACGATGTGACGATGATCCACAACCATGTCGTGGCCCTGCCGGAAGAAACGACGCCGAAAAACGCGTATTACCAGTATACCGTAATTGGTACAGGGTCTTTGGTGCTCCCGATTGAAGAAGTGCTTGCCTATATCGCGTACCATGTGTCCGAGAAACTGGAGGCGGCCTGGGATAAGCATGCGCAGAGCACCGACGTGCATGCGCTGCTGGAAAAGGTCAAGATAAAGCCCGATCTGGTGGCGGATGCAATACTGGCAAAGTCCAGCGTGTCTTTGATCAAAGATGTAAAACAGCTTGGCGCGAATATCAAAAAAGAGCAGGTGGTCGACGACACGTTTTCCGATATGCTAAAGCAGTATTGGATGGAAAAAAATGTGCGCTTGTACGATGAATGGAGCAGGGTGAAAAATTTGTATATTGCGTCCATAACTGGGATCATGGAAAAAGAATGCAACGCCATCTTCCAGGATGAGGATAAAGGGCTTCATTATTTAAGGGAGCTGCTTTCTTCTAGCATTGTGGACGGGCAGACGTTCAACGGCGTACGGATGGTAGTTTCCAAAGATTACGGGGAAACTTTGACTGGCTTGATAAATGGCCAGTATGAACTCCAAAGCGAGATACGCAGGCAGAAAAAAGCGATCCAGGACGAACTGGGCGCAATGAGAATCCGTTCCGGCAGCAAGCTGGTAGGAGAATATAAAAAACTATGCGCGGCGGAGCTGGTGTCTGAAAATATGATCTATCTGTATGAAGCCATCGTGAGCGACTGCTTAGAGCAGATGTGCGGCTTTTTGGACGTTAAAATCGAAGAGCTGCAGGCGTATGTAGACGTGTTTGACTATCTGCGGGAGATTATCCGCAGAAACTATGAGATCGCAATGGACGGGACGATGCCGAAAGCGGAATATGCGGTCAGGCTGATTGACTTTAACCAGAAAAACAATGACCTTCCGACGCAAAGGGTCGTCCAGTACCTGGACGGCCTGCTGGAAAAAGCAAAGCCGGAAGGGCTGGCGGTCACCTTGGAAGGCGACCTCTTAAAGACAAAGCAAAAATGGATGCACGGTAAAAAAGGCTTTAATGAGAACTTTGACCCAATGAGCGTCTTTGTCAATTTCCTGGAGCAGAAATTCGGGGCGATACCAAACCTTACGATCGAAAAGTTTATCCAGCTAAAATACGGGGCGGACGGTTTTGCCGACGGCATGCGGGATATCTGCACGAACCTGATGAACAAAGCAGAAGTGATATTTCCGGCCAGCGAGGAAAAGATCGCGCTGTCCGCGCTGGCGTCTAAGCGGTATGTCGTTGTGCCGGCGGGGGCCACGGATATCGTCAATTACATTTCTACCTTTGCAAACCAGCAGGCGGATAAACCGTCGGTGGCGCGTAGCGCGGATATGAACAGCATCTTCTGGTATAACCTGGTGATCGGCGTGCCGCTGTTTCTGCTGCAGGATATCCAGGCTTATGAGGATTCTTATGAAGCCAATATTATTTCCGGCATGCACTGCATAGAGAGCGATCAGGAAAAGTGGAAGGAATGGCCGGCGCTCAGCAGCCAGATGCTGTGGGAGACTGCGGACGCCAACCGGAGGGAAAAAGAATATGTAAAAACTGTGCGTGAGGATACCGCGGCATACCTTGCCTGCGGGCTGATCCATCCGGCCGGGTATATCAATGAGGATATCCGCTATTGCGCCTGGTGTATGCCGGAAGGGAATTCGGACATTACCGAGGAATCGATTAAGGAATGGTGCCGTCATACATATCTGGAGGATCCGGCCATAGATGAACAGGGGGCGGTCGATACCGGCGCGGGTTTTCTACAGGAAATGGCAAAGGCAAACGGATTTGTGGAATACATTGTCAATATCCCAATTGTATATATGCGGGTGACGGAAGATTCCCTGTATAAAATTGTCCGTATGAATGTATTTTTATACCGCAAGCTGCGGCGTACCTATGAATTATATAAAGCATGCAAAGCGCTGCTGGATGAAGCGGCTGCAGGCATGCTAAAAGAAGCGGCGCGCAAATCCAGCATGCAGCGGTATTATGATTATGTCCGCACCGGCATCATCCAGGCTACGGACGACTATGTGCTGCTGGAGCGCAAAGACGGCATGCAGGAGGAAATCCTGGACGTGGAGGACTACAGCGTGTTACAAAATGAATTTTATATTTATTATGCGCTGCATAAATTTATGGGGCTGTACGACGGGGAGCAGCTGGAGCAGCTGGATGCGTATAAAACAGAATTATTAAAGGATAAAAGCGCAAGGGATACGTATATCAAAAGGTCAGACGCATTTATTGCGGAGTGCGAGGCGGCCAAAAAGAAGCTGCAGCAGTTAAGCGTAAGGAAACAGCTGGCAAAGGCAGGAGAACAGCAGCTGGCGGACGAAGGGGCGGAGTTTTTCGATACTTTCATCAATATGAGGAAAGGACGGGCAAAATCATAGCCGTATAGCAGCAAATGAGGAACGTATCATGAGTACGAATATTAGGGTAGAATCCGGGTTAAACCAGATTGTCAATACGGTTACCGGGCAGGGCGAAATAAGGCGCAGGGGGTTAAAATGCTGCCCGCTCTGCCTGTTGTACGGGCCGCTTTCCGATACCTTTACGCAGATGCTGCGGATGGAGCTGGCGGCAAAAGCAGGGGAAGAAGTGGTTGGCATCGTGCGCGTTGACAACACACGGGATTTCGCAAAAGACAGCGGTACCGTGAACTGGCTAGAAAAAGGGGATGCTGCAAAATGGCCCGTAGACGAAAACAATACTGTAAATGGGCCTGCAGCAGGGAATATAGAAGAAATATTAGACGTAGTGCTGGATAACTTCCACAAGAAGATGGACGAAGGCCGCCTGGAGCGGCTGACGCGTTTTTTTGTACCGGTTATTTTTATGGCGGGCCATATTTGTGAAAAAGAATTAAAACAGACGCTGCTTTCCTTTATTGCGCAAATGAAGCGCAGGGGATATGAACGCCTTGGAGATGGCGGCAGCGATAATTATGAGATCTGGTATTACTGTATTTTTGACTATGCCTCTGCAGATTCCGCGGCCTGCAGAAAGCAGCTGGACAGCCTACTGGATGAAAGCGGCTTTCCGCTGCCGATGTGCCTTTATACACAGGATTACCTAGCCGGGGCGGACGACCAGAAATATCTGAAAGTGGTGCAGTCCATGGCTATGCATATGTTTTTAAAAGCATTGGGTGAAAAGGAAGCGGATTTTTTGGAAGGGCATGCCAGAAACAGGCAGGGGGTATTTGTCACCGGATACTGGAAAATGGATGTGCTCAAACAAAAGACGGCGGGCTATCTGAAAAAAACGCTCTGCCAGCAGGAAGAGGGGCAGGAACCAGACTACGAATACACTAGGCGGATTGCGGGCATGGTAGATGAAATAATGCCGACGGACCGGGACTGGGGCGGGCTGTTTTGCCGGATGCCGGTAAATTATACGGAAATTGGCGCGTATCTTCCAGTACGGCCGTGCCTGTTTAAAAAACGACTTTCTTTCAGCTACGGGGAAATCCTTACGATGCTGTATGGCACAAAAGACGCGTTTCGAAGGTTTGTAGGCCAAAATCTTCCAGAAGAACTGGACGGCGGGCAGATCAGCCGCTTCTTTGACTCTGACCTGGGAAATTTGTACGAAGTGGCAAACTGGTTGGAAGACGCACTGAAAGAGGTAAAAGAAACGTGTGAAAAGAAGGCAGCGGAATGGGCTGGAAATAAGAAAACATACGACACCCCTATGCTATTGGAAAAAGAAGCAAAGGTTGCAAAGATCGGGCCAAAGATACAAGTAAAAAGAGAAACGAAACAAGAAAAAAACAGCGCGCTCCAAGCTATTTTGCACAAGCTGCGTGCGGCGCTTTGGCAATATGAAGAAAAAGCCATAATACAGGAACGTAAAGCAGGCTATGCAAACCAGTTGCTGGAATATCTGCAAACCAGGGAATTCCAGCGTGAACTACAAAATCTGGCGAAGCGGAAGGAAGAAGATAAAAGGTACCTTTCTCTCGTAGCAAGGGAAGCATCCGCGAATGCAGACCGGATTTCCAGCATTATGCAGTTGGATTTCCCAGTCTTGCAGCAAAGCGGCAGGCAGTCATGGAAGGAAGATGTTTTATCAGAAGATTTTATAAAAAAGGTTGCGGATAGCCTTTTGGCAAAAAAGCAGGATATGCAAGAGTGGACGGCGGCCCATGCCGACCAGGTTTTAAACCATTTTGTGGCAAATCTGCAGGAGCTGAAACGGGCGAACCTGACAGACCAGTATTATTCCGCCCGGATGAACATCCCAAAAGACAGCAGCGGAAAAGAATACCTGTATGTAGGCATGGAAAGCGGCAGGCAGGACGACGAGGGCATGGTCCGGCGTTTCCAGGATATTGCGAAGCTGAAGCTGCCTGGTGTAAAAGTGGTTGCGAGGGAATGGGAGGCGGACATGTGCTTTGAATTATTCGCTGTAAAAAGGCTGCAGTCCCTGGATGAAATTTACAATATGGATGGCCGGGGGATGGCCCGGCTGTGATAGGGGATGGCCAAAAAGAAGATGGCTTTGCAACGCTTTGGGATATAGACAGATTTTATAGGCGATTGGCGGCGGATGGAGGGGGAATGAAAAGAGATGCTAATAACGGATATTACGGTAACGTGCGAAAGAGGCTATATAAACCTGGCATGGGAATGGGCGGATCCTTCGGTAGACAGCGTTATGGCTTATTATATGCGGGATGGGGCGCAGGGGGACGGTTCCCCGTTTTTAAAAGAAGAAATTATGCGGATGCCGTATAGCAAAAGAGGAAACGCCAGTAGGGAACTCAGAAATGAGTGGGGGCTGTATACGTTTACCCTAGTGCCAAAACGAAGGGATGGGGCGTATGGAGAAAAAGCCAGTAAAGGGCATATTATGCTGGGGGAGCCTCTTGACGTCCCATGGAAGTTTGTGAAGCGGAGGGAAGACATGGCTATTTGTTTTCCAAATTTAAAAGGAAACGTGCCGGGCGGCGTCGCCTGCCTGGAAACAGGCGGCTGCACCTATCAGATGGATTATGTGCTGACAAAGGATACCGTATTATTGTTTCCCTGGCAGATAGAAGCCGGCCAGATAAAGATATGCGCCCAAAAGCCCTTAAAGAGGCAAGGACATAGCGCGCAGGCCGTAATATACGCCAGGGAACCGTTTGACCAGGCGTATCATTTTTACAAAGACCGCTAGGATGCACGCCCTGGCGGAGAAAAGAGGAATGGCGATGGAAAGATATTATAAGGTGCATTGTACAAACTGCGGAGCCGTGTGGAGCTCGCATCAGATGGCGGTTAATTTGGATAAAATCCTGCAGGATTATTTAAACGACCACCTGGGCGGGGTGGTGGATGATGATTCTATGCTGGGGACGGCAAAAAGGGTATTTCAGGAACTGCAGATTGGCCTGTATCTGACAAAAAGCCAGATGGAAGAAGAGCAGATCCTTGATCGGAATGATACGCTGTGTCTGACCTGCCAGCATATTCTGGATTTTATCGGGAAAAAATATGCCGTTGATATAGGCCAGATCAGGGAAAGGTGGGAATCGGACGACATAGAAGATGATATTGAACTGCTAGATGACGACGAAGAATTCGACTTGGACGACCCGTATAAAAATGCATGGGAAGTGGACGAGGAAGAAGATGAGTACGAGGAGGAACCGCCGATAGTCGAAATACCGGCGTATCTGCTGAATACGT
>CASUON010000084.1 GCA_949457475.1 uncultured Lachnospiraceae bacterium | reverse complement strand
CCGCGAAATGGGGAGTGCAGATTGCGGGAATGATTTTTCAAACACGCTCTAGGACGTTGCATTTACTGTTACAGTGAAGCCAAAGTCTAAACGGCAGCCGCCCGGCCGTTAATGCTGGATTTCAATACGGCTGCCCACGCCATCTTTTGTCCTGTGTTTTGTAACAATGATTTTTTTCTCGATCTTTTCTTTTAAATCTGCGACATGGGAAATAATCCCAACCAAACGGTTTCCTTCCGTAAGCAGCGATAAAGCTTTCATTGCCTGCTGCAAAGCATCTTCGTCTAAAGAGCCAAAGCCTTCGTCAATAAACATGGATTCCAGCTGTATGCCCCCGGCGTAGGATTGTATTTCGTCGGCAAGCCCGAGCGCGAGGGACAAGGAGGCTTCAAAAGATTCTCCGCCAGATAGTGTTTTGACGCTCCGCTGCGTAGCGTTGTAATGGTCGATCACGCTTAATTCCAGCCCGGCCTTTTCTTTGCGGTTTTCCGCGGTTTCCGTGCGCTTAAGCTCGTATTGCCCGCTGCTCATTGTCATAAGCCGCAGGTTGGCGCGGCGCACGATGCGGTCAAAGTAAGTCATCTGGATATATGTTTCCAGTTCTATTTTGGGTTTGCCGGTTAGCGTGCCGTTTGCGGTATCTGCCAGGGAGCGCATCCATACGTATGTTTCTTCGACCGTAGCGATATGTTCTAGCTGTAAGCTTACTTTGCGGTGAATGGACTGGTTTTGCGTGTAGGCGGAGTGCCGGTTGTCGCGCTCTTTGCCAAGCTCCTTTTTACGCTGCTGCAGTTCTTCCTTTCTGGCCAGGACGGTTTCTTCGCTTGCCTGCGCGGCTTCGCCGGCTTCTTGCAGCTGTGCCTGCAGCGTATGGATCGTAGCGGAGAGTTTTTCATTTCGGATCTTACAGTCCGTGTAATTTTGTTCTGCTTTTTGCAGCTCCCGTTCCAGCGTTTCCTTTTGTGCTTGCAGGCTGCCGATGTTTTTTTCGGCGTCTTCTTTTGAAGATGTGCCAAGCTGTTCCAGCAGTGCAGAGATGCTCTCCTTTTGGGTTTCCCATTCCGCCGTTTTTGCGGATATGGCAATTTCTGTTTGCTGGAATGTTTCCAGCAGGTGTTTTTGTTCTTTCTGCGCCTGGGAAATCTGCGTTTCCAGCGTCTGTCTTTCGGCATGTTGTGCGCGGTTAAGCAAACGGGCGTTTTCAAGGTCGGACAGCTGTTGTTCTAGTTCTTTAATAAAACTGCCGGCAAGAGATGACAGCGTATCCCATTCGATGCTAAGTCCCGCATCCTGGGCGGAAGAGCCGGTATTGGCTGTGGGCGCTGCCATCGGGTTGCCCTTTGGCGTGCCTTCAATAGCAGACAGGCTGCAATAAAATCGATCGGCTATTTCTTGCCGCCTGATCGTGGCATCTTGCGGCGCATTGTTCGCATCAGACAGGGTGCGATATAACTGCCTCGCTATTTCTAACAGCTTTGTGCGGATGCCTTCCTGCTGTTTTTCCAGCGTATGTTTTTGTTCCTGCGTTTGGGACAGCTGTTGTTCCTCCTGCAATTTCGCTGCTTGCAGGCGGTCGCGGCGTGCGAGCGCGTCTTTGGCAGAGGATAGCTGCCGCGCCAGATCGTTAAGCAGCTGCCGCGCGCTGCGCATAACGCCGGAGGTATTTTTCACGTCGAAGTTGTCAAAATCCGGCAGGTTATGGACGCAGTCCCGCTTTTTTTCAGATGTAAAATATTGTGTGATTTCCGTTAGCTGAACGGTTGTTTTGGCGAGCAGTTCTTCCAGCTGTTTGTCTGCAGCGCCTTCCTGGCCTTTTAAATGGGCGATTGTTTCTTTTTGGGACGCGGTTTCCTGTTCTAGCTGCGTCTGCTCCTTTTTGTGGGCGTCTGATTCTTGTTCCAGCGTTTCCAGCCGCTGTTTTTTAGCGTTTGCATTTTCCAGCTGTTCGTTGGCTGCCTCGTACGCCTTTTGCAGATAACGGATGGCCTCTTTTACATTATCATGCGCGACGTCTTCCGGGCACAATGCGCGGATGGTCTGCGCAAGCTGCGATTCTTTTTCTTCCAGCTGTCCAGCGGCTTCATGATAGGAGAGCTGGACAGCCTGAAGCTGTTGTTCCAGTTCTTTTTGCTTTTGTTCGCCGGAGTTTATAAGGCTGGATAATTCCTGCTTGCGGACGCCAGCCTGCCGCGCGCTTTCCAGCTCTTTTTCCAACGCTTTTCTTTTTTTATCCGCCCGTCTGCTTTCCTGCTCGGCCAGGGAATGAAGCGGGGGGATCGAAGCTTCTATTGAAAGGTTCGAAAAGCGAAGGCCTGCTGGGCTGTCTTCTTTGTCATCCGGGTCGAACAGGTCTTGTGCCATTGTTTCGATTTGCTGCAGCTGTTCTTGCAGCTGCCTGCTATGATGCCCGGCGGACACGCTTAAACGTTCGGCTGCTGCTTCTGCTTGCGACAGCAGCTGTTTTTGCACATCGAGCTCGGCTTTTGTCGGGGCCGTCTGCGGCAAAGCGGCCGGTGACGGATGATGGAGCGACCCGCAGACCGGGCAGCAGTCCCCGTCTTTTAAGCCCTGGGCAAGCAGTCCGGCCTGGGCGTCCAAAAACTGCTGCTCCAGGTTCCGGTAGGTAACGCCGCGCTGTTCTTTTTCTTTTACCGCGGCCTGGTAGTCTTGCTGGGCTAAATGCAATGCTTCTTGCTTGTGTTCCAATTGTTTGATAAGCCGCAGCAGTGTTTTCAGGTTTTGTTTCCGGTTTTCCAAGTCTTTGATCTGCTGCTGCAAGACCAGGGTTTTTGTATCCGCGTCTTTGAGCTGTTCCCATGCTTCTTTTAACAGCGCAAGCTCTTTTTCCTGGCTGCCGTATGTGTCGCGTGCCTGCGTGTATGCCTGCTGCCGTAAGGCGGTTGCCTGCCGGGCTGTTTCCACGTCTATGTTTTGTTTCTGGACCATTTCGCATTTTTGTTTTGCGTCCCCAGCTGCATGGCGGAGGTTTAGCGCGGTTTCCCGGCAGCCTTTGAGCTGTTCTAGTTCCAGCAGCCGTTTTTCCTGTTTTAGGCGCAGATTTTGCAGCTTGTTTTGGGATTCTTGCAAAGAAGCAGCCTGTAGGGCATGCGTTGCTTGTATGCTTTCTATTTCCTCTTGGCATTTTTTTAACTGGCTGTATTGCGCGTCTAATCCTTTGTGCATTTCACCAAGCGCAAGCAGCTGTTCTTCACAGTTGGCGAGGCTGTTTAGCTGCGACTGGTATTCCTGGATGGATAGGGTAAGCCGCTGTATCTGCGCCTGGTTTTTATCCAGTTTTTGGCCGTTTTTTTCTTGTGCGTCCATCTCCTGCAGTAAAGCGGAATGCTGTTGCTGTAAGCCCTGTTTTTGCCGGGAAATATTTTCCGACAGGTTTTCCAGCCGCTGTTTTTCTTCGTCAATCCCTGCAAGTGCCTGGCAAGCGGCATGGTCTTTTTGAAGCCGTTCTTCTAGCGCCCGCATCTGCCTACGGCATTCTTCTTTCCGGTTGTTTTCTGCGTCCAGCGCCTGTTCGGTTTGCCGGCTTTTGGCCTGCGCCGTATCTAATTTGCCAAACAGGCCTAGTTTGCGTTGGCTATCTTGCATTTGCTGTTCCAGCTGGCGGATCAGCGGTTTGTTTTGCAGGGCTTGGGTATGGGCCTTGTCTGCAAGCAAAAGCTCGTCTTGCAGCTGCTGTCGCGTCTGCACCGTTTCGTCCAGCGCATTTTGCAGATTTTTCGTTTTATGGATATTTCCAATCAGCTGGTCTTCTTTTTGTATTTTTTCGTCCAGCACGCCCATTTCCTCTTCCAGCTGTTTTAACGCGGCGGCGTCTTTTTGGCATAGCTGTGCTAGCAGTGCAACCCCTTCTTGGATGTGCCCGTCGAACTTTTCTTTTTGCAGCCCTTTTATCTGCTGCGCGCATACGGTATCATCTGTGCAGACAATGCTGTCCATGTATTGGTTCATGCTTCGTTTGAGTTCGCCGTATTCTTTCCATTGTGTATTTGCCGCGTGTTTTAACTGTTCTTGGATGCGCTGGTAGAAGCTGGTGTTAAATATCTGGCGGAAAATATTGCCGCGTTCTTCGGTGGAGGAGAGCAGCAGCTTTTGAAAATCGCCCTGTGCGATCATGGCAATCTGCGTAAACTGCCTGCGGTCGAGGCCGAGCAGCTCGGTAACTGCTTTCGTAACGTCTTTCATTTTGGTGACCGGGCTTTTTTGTCCCGGAAGGATCAGTTCAGCGTCCGCTTTTTGGACAGTAAAACCGGTGCCTTTGTTTTTGGGGCGCAGGTATTCCGGGTTCCGCCTGATTGTATAAAGTTTGTTGTGGTATAAAAACGTAAATTCTACGTAAGTAGCAGTTTCTGCTTTTGCATATTTGCTGCGGAACATATCGGCCCGGCGGACTTCGCCGCTTGCTTCTCCATACAGCGCGAATGTAATGGCGTCAAACAGCGTCGTCTTTCCGGCCCCGGTATCCCCTGTAATCAGATAGAGCCCCTGCCCGCCGAAAGAAGCAAAATCGACCACCGTTTTTTCCGCATATGGCCCGAAAGCGCTCATGGTCAATGTAACTGGCTTCATGTGTGATCTCCTGTCTTTCTCGTTTGTGTTTACTAACTGCGATTGTAAATTAAGTTTAAGAATTCTAGCATTTATTATGCCCTGCTTTCATTCGTGCGGATATCTTCGATCAGCTGCCCAAGAAACGCCGACTGCCGGGGGCTCATCGGCTGGTTGTTTTGCAGCTCGTAAAATTCTTCGAAAAGTTCCAGTTCGGATTTTTTTTCGACCTCTGCTGCGGTATCGACGACCTGGTTTTGCCGGGTACGGCTGTTGTCATAAACAAGCTGCATCAAGTTCGGATAGATGACGCGCAGTTTTTGCAGCCCGTCTGGAATGTCATCTTCGTCGGTTAACGTCACCTGCACATAATCGTTGGTATTTGTATGCTCATAATAAGAACGTGCGGTTACTTCGAGATAGCTGCCGCGGATTTTTCGCAGGTCGCGAAGCGGCGTCAAGGGGATGGTCTGAAGCTGGACCTGCCCTTTATCTTTTAATTCAACGACGGTAACACTTTTTTGCTGCGCTGCTTCTGAAAAAGAGTATTTAAGCGGCGTGCCGCAGTAACGGACGGTTTCCCTCAGGATGGACTGCGGGCTGTGGATATGGCCTAAGGCTACGTAGTCAAACGGGTCGAAAATGGATGCGTCTACGTTGTCCAGTCCGCCGACCAGTACCTCTTCCGATTCGCACCGTCCGGCGCCGGTTACAAACTGGTGCGCTACGAGGATGCTGCGTTTTACTTCGTCCGGCTGGATACGGCCTACGGCGAGTTTAACGGCGTCTTGGTAGCTTTCCGGCGCCGGCGTACCAGGCTCCGTTTCCAGGGCATGCCTGACGGTGGCCGGTTTGATAAATGGGAGCAGATACATATCCAGTTCGCCGTACGCGTCGGCCATCGATATTTTTGATATGCAGCCGTCGTAAACAGGAGATAAATAGACGCCCCTTTTTTGCATTAAATGGGCGCCGAATGCAATCCGTTCGGCGCAGTCATGGTTTCCGCTGATGGCAAATATTTTTTTCCCTTGGTCGGCCAGCCCGGTAAGGAACCAGTCGAAAAGCTGTACCGCTTCTGCGGAAGGAATCGGCTTATCATAGATATCTCCCGCTATGATTACGCCGTCCGCCTGCGTCAAGCGAGCGATATTCAGTATTTGGTTTAATATGTATTTCTGGTCTTCGATCAGGGAAAATTCGTTGACGCGCTTTCCAATGTGCAAGTCTGAAATATGAAGAAATTTCATAGGTACTCCTTTAAAAATGAATTGGATTTGTGATATGGACAATATACCACATCCTGCACTTTGCGACAATAGCAACTGCCTGCAAAAGCCACGTAGCATCAATCGCCAGTAATGCCTACAGCCTGCGCAATTGCTGCGCAGGCTGTAGGCATTTCAAAAATCCGGATTGTTTATGAAAAATGGTATGTCGACCATAGAAAATCCGGATTATTTCTAAAAAATAAAATGGTATGTCGATCATAGGGCATGTGTGGCAGGTATTTATGACATTCCGTTTACTGTTTTGTACTTATACAGCATTTCCGCGTGGTTTTGTTCTTCAATCTGGATATCTGCCAGCAGTTTGCGAAGCTCCGGCTCAGAAAACTTGAATACGTTGCTGTTGTATTCGGAAGATACCATTTTTTCTGTCCCGATACAGTCTGTTGCTAAAAAGCAGTCGTTTTTCTTGTCGTCGCTGTCTGTCATCGCGCTGTATGCTGCTTTTGGGCTATAGTTTTTGCCGCTGTTGTCATTGCAGTTGCAAGACGGTACGGAACCGGAAAGTACTTTTCCAAGCGACTGATAATGCTGCTGTTCTTCTTTTTCCAGCTTCTGGAACAGGCTTTGTAGCTCGCCGTCTTTTGCCTGTGTGCCATACCTTCTGTATTTTTCAATACAGCTTTGTTCTTGTGTCTGCAAATCTCTTATTGCCGTGGTTTCTTTGTCTGTTAAGATCATTTTTTGTACCTCTTTCTTCATTTTTCTTAAATATATAGATGGCGATTAATTATCGCCATCTGCGCCGGGCACGGCCGTTTTGCGGCATTTACATATTCGTGCGGGTGCGCATCCCCCGGAGGGGCTATATATCTGGCAATTATTTAATGCCAGATATATAGAGCGTGTTTGCCCATAAAAACTTTCAGAATGAAACTATCAAAGGGAAACTATCATAGGAGAGAACATCAATTTTGAAAAAAATAATACTTGTGTTTGGTACCAGGCCAGAAGCCATTAAAATGTGCCCTCTGGTACTGGAATTGAAGAAAAGGATTTCGGTACAAACGACCGTGTGCGTAACCGGGCAGCACAGGTCAATGCTCGATCAGGTGCTGGATGTGTTTGGCGTAGTTCCAAGCTATGACTTGTCTATTATGAAAGAAAAACAGACACTGTTTGATATTACAAACAACGTGCTAACCGGCATGAAACATGTATTAGAAGAAGTAAAACCAGACCTCGTCCTTGTCCATGGTGACACATCCACTGCATTTTCGACCGCCCTTGCCGCATTTTATTTGCAAATTCCCGTTGGCCATGTTGAGGCCGGCTTACGCACTTACAATAGTTATAGTCCATATCCGGAGGAGTTTAACCGTGAGGCGGTTGGCGCCATAGCATCTTATCATTTTGCGCCGACATGGACGGCGGCGCAAAATTTAGTCAGGGAAAGGAAAGAAAAAAGCCGCGTTTTTATTACAGGCAATACTGCGATCGATGCACTGAAAACTACGGTAAAGGAAGGATATTCGCATCCGCAGCTGGAGTGGGGGAGAGGATCACGTTTGCTTCTAATTACCGCCCATCGGAGAGAGAACATAGGAGAGCCAATGAAACATATGTTTCGGGCAGTAAAAAAAATCCTTGATAGATATCCAGATGTGAAGGCGATCTATCCTGTTCATAGAAATCCAATCGTTAGGGAGATTGCCAACGCTGTGTTTCAGGGTAATGAGCGGATTCGGATGATAGAGCCTTTGGATGTTTTTGATTTCCACAATTTCATGAAAGCAAGCTATCTCATTTTAACTGACAGCGGAGGCATCCAAGAAGAAGCGCCAGCTTTGGCAAAGCCTGTATTGGTCATGCGGGATACTACCGAAAGGCCAGAGGGTATGGAGGCTGGGACGTTAAAACTGGTTGGGACGGACGAACATATGATTTTCCATTCGATTTCGACACTGTTAGATGACAAGTCAGAGTGGGAAAAAATGGCCCGCGCCGCAAACCCTTATGGAGATGGGAAGGCATCCATCCGCATTGCGGATGTAATAGAAACGGGGTCTTGCGAGCCATTTCGAGCTATTTGAAAATTAAATAGTCAGAAACCGCATCGCTAGTAGATAACAATTTGATGTAAAATGTAAACAAAAAGTATTTTAAACTATTTTTTTCCAATTTGCAACTCTAACATGAAAATCTATAAAATATATTAAAACTATCTAAATTAAGATTATCTTTTGAATCAAAACTTATCTAAATTCTACAAAAAATTTGGCAAATACAACGTTTTAAATCTGAATTTCCAAGTAGACAGTAATCGAACCACCAACGGGAAAATTAGCTGGCTTATCATCTGGAAGAAAGCAATTGCAATACAGATAAATTAAATTTTCTTTTTATTATTTATATTAACACTGAAAAATAAATTAACTCTATTCTATTTTAGTCCCTATTGATTTTTATGGACTAAAGCTGCCGCATAACATTTTACATCAAAATGTTATGCGGCAATAGCCGTAGTTTTATAAAAAACCAAAAGCGCGCCGTCATGTTACAAATATGTTACAAATGGCGGCAGCAAATTCCATACAAATTTCCCCAGCAGTTCCCTGTAGCTGTGGCACGCGGACAGGCCGGGGGATGAAATAACGCTACAGGCAATTTATATGGCAGAACGGTAGAAATGCAAAACTGCGATATAATAATAAACAGCTTGAAAATAGCCTGTACAAAACAATTGTGGCGTAAAAAACGGTACATAGGGCGAAGCTATGCAAAAACGCCGCAAATAACCAAATAGCAAACGAAACCGCCCGTTTGCCTTCGCTATAAGGAGGAGCGCATGAACAAATTAGTAATATACGGAGAAGGCGGGCTGGGACATGAAGTGCTCGACCTTGCCCTCCAGCTGCAAAAAGCTGGGTTAAAATCTTATGATGAAATTTTGTTTGCGGACGACAATCCCGCCAAGACCGACTATATCGGATACCGTGTAATGCCATCCGAAGAGATATTTCAGGCATATGGCACGTCCGGGACAAAGTTTGCGATTGCCATTGGGGAGCCGGCCTACCGCATCAAGCTGATAGAAAAGGTCAAAGAAAGAGGGTACCAGTTTGAAACTTTGATACATCCTGGCGCGAGGGTGGGCCTACATACGGCCATTGGGGACGGAACCATCGTCCAGTGGGGGAGTTTTATCTCCTGCGACTGCCAGATTGGGGAGAACTGCTTCTTGCAACCGCTGTGCAGCGTAGGGCACAATGTAGTGATCAATGACAACTGCATCATTTCTTCCAATGCGGCAATTTCAGGGGGCGTTGCCATCGGGAAAAATACATACCTTGCAGTGGCAGCGTCGGTTGTGCAGGGCGCGCGCATCGGGGCCGACAGCGTGGTCGGCATGGGAGCCGTAGTGGCGAGGGATATCCCGGATAATGTCATTGCGCTTGGCAACCCCGCAAGGCCGATGAAAAACAAAGACGGCAGCTTGGTATTCAAAGGATAGGCCAAAACGGATAGGCCAAAATGGATAGGGTAAAATGGATAGGACAAAGAAGATAGGACAAAGAGGATAGAACAATAAGTATGGAAAGACAAAAAGGCCGTAATGATCAAATAAGCGATAGAACATTGAGGTATGGAAAGCAAAAGGAGCCGCGATGGTAGAAGGGAAAAATATTGTTGTAACAGGCTGCCTACAGGGGATCGGCAGGGAGACGTTAAAGGTTTTGGCAGAAAACGGCGCCAACGTATTCGCATGCGCGTATAAACAAGACGCAGAGTTTGAAGCGTATTGCGGCGCGCTTGCGCAAAAAAATAATGTTGCCGTCTATCCGGTATATTTTGACATGATGGATCATGACGCGGTAAAGGCTGGCGCAAAGCAAATCCAAAAGGCTGGGCGTGATATCCATGGATTGGTTCATATCGCCGGCATGAATAAAGACGCGTATTTTTCCATGGTTACATACCCGGACATGCTGGCTACCTTCCAGGTAAATTTCTTCTCGCAGATTCTGTTCTCCCAATATATGGTAAAGCTGATGCAGCGTAAGAAAACAGCCGGCAGCATTGTGTTTACTTCATCCATTACCGCGTTTGACGGCAACGAAGGGCAGCTGGCGTACGGTGCGTCCAAGGCAGCGCTTGTAGGGGCCATGAAGACAATGGCGTTGGAACTTGGGCCAAGCGGGATACGGGTGAACGCCGTCGCGCCCGGCGTGATCCGTACGCCGATGACGCAGGCGTTAGAACAGGGCGTCATTGACGATAAAGTGCGAAAAATGGATATTCCAAGAATCGGGACGGCACAAGAGGTCGCAAACTTGTACCTGTTTTTGTTGTCAGACCTTTCTTCCCATATCAGCGGGCAGACGATCCGGGTCGATGGGGGTATCGGGGCATGAGAAAAACACTGCCGATAGGGACTCTGCCTTCTGTCAACGGGCAGACAGTCCGGAATGGAGGTATTAGGGCATGAAAGAGAAGCTGTTGGAGGACAAAACCGTCATTGTGACAGGGACGGCCCGCGGCATCGGGCGGTGCATGGCAAAGACGTTTGCCGTAAACGGGGCGAATGTAATCGCCCATGCGAGGCAGGAAACGGCGGAGCATAGATCCTTTTGCGAAAAGCTGGCAGAAGAAAGCCGGACGCAGATTTTGCCGGTCTATTTTGAACTGACAGACGCCGCCCAGGTTAAGGGCGCGGTAAAAGAAATAAGGAATACCAGACTGCCAGTGGACGGGCTGGTCAATAATGCGGGCGTTACTTATAATGCGCTTTTTCAGATGACGGATATGGAAGAACTCAGGAGGCAAATGGAAGTCAATTTTTTTGCGCCTTTCCTTTTTACGCAGTATATATCCAAGCTTATGGTAAGGAACAAAAAAGGGAGCATTGTAAATATTTCGTCCACAGCCGCTTTGGACGGAAATTCCGGAAAAGCGGCGTATGGCGCTTCAAAGGCGGCGCTGCTTTTGACGACGCGCTGCATTTCGCAGGAGCTTGCGGCAAGCGGGGTGCGCGCAAATGTAGTCTGCCCGGGCGTGACGCAGACCGATATGGCCAGTACGATGCCCGCGTATGTACTGGATATCCAGCGGGAGGCGGCATTTCTTAAAAAATTAGCAGGTACGGATGATATCGCAAATACCGTAATGTACCTGCTGTCGGACGCGGCAAGCTATATTACCGGGCAGGTGATCCGCGTGGACGGCGGTGTAACACAGTATGCAAAGCGGGAAAACAGGCATGGCGTATAGCCTTTATGCATAGGAAAGTCATGAAAAAGCAAGCCTGGATGATCGTTTGTATACAGAAGGCTGCGCAGGAAAGGAAAGCATGGAATATCACTTAAATATCGAAGGCCGGGTGAGAAAGGATATCCTGGACGCCGCGCGGTCAGCGGGCAAGGCGGGGGCGCACATTGCCCCGTCGTTATCGATCGTGGAGATTGCGTTAGCCGTCTTGCAGGAGATGGGGCGTGGCGATAAGTTTATCTTGAGCAAAGGGCATGGCGCGTTAGGATATTATGCCGCTATGCACCAGGCCGGCAGGATTACGCATAAGATGTTTGCGTCTTTTGCATCCGACGGGGGCGATTTCCCGGGGCAGCCAAGCAGGAGCGCGACGAACTGCATAGACTATTCCAGCGGGTCGCTTGGGATGGGGCTTTCGTACGCGGCAGGCTTAGCCTACGCAGACCGGGGGCACCGGTGCTTTGTCATTCTAGGAGACGGCGAAGCGGA
>CASUON010000083.1 GCA_949457475.1 uncultured Lachnospiraceae bacterium | reverse complement strand
GCTATTCGGTGCGGCCTGGCAATTGAATACACTGGTCTCCTATATATTTTCTCCGTATGCAGAGCTTTCCAAACGGGAATTTGCTGTTATTTATAATCAGCCTGAAATGTTAAAGGCAAGATATTTGCAGGCGCTTAAACTTATGATTTGGCTTACGTCATATTTTGCCGTTTTTATTGGAATACTATCACCATGGATTTTGCCCGTGGTATACGGAGAAAAGTATGCAGGGGCAGATCTTGTTACAGCTTTGATTATGTATTATACAGTTTATCAGGCATGGGGGCAGATTTGTGGATCCTTTTTAACTGCGGTGGAGCAAACGAAGCTGCAAGCAGTTATTTCTGTAGGAGGGCAACTGCTGTCAGCAGCGCTTGTGTTTCTTTTTCAGTTTCCGAATTTCATTTGGCCGGAAGGGTTAGGGGCTGTTGGGATAGCATTGACATATATAGTGTCAAACGTAATAGGTGCCAATATATCAGCTGCGGTTATAACAAAAAAATTAAATATGAAAGTGATAAATGTTTTTGTGGTTCAAATTATACCAGTTGGTCTATGCTCGACCATTGCGGTGGTATTAAGAGGTACATTTGATAATATGGTATCGGGCAGTACAATTTCTATTTCTTTTTGTAAAATTTTAGCGGCAGGTATAATTTATTCATTTATAATTTTATTTACAATTGTAAAAAAACCGCAGCTGGCAGGGTTTTCACGAGAGACTTTAAAACTATTTACTGATAATGTTAAGGAGAAACTCCGAAGATGAATATTATGGTTTTTTGTTCAAATCCGGTAGATGGGGGAACAGCACGCATTTTTTATGAGACCGTGATAGGGTTAAGAGAAAAGTTGGATGTGAAGGATAGGTTATTTCCGTGTATCAATAAACATAATCCGGTTAATATATATCATAAAATTGATGGGCTTATTGAGTTGCCTATACGATCTGCAGAAACGGCTTTTCCAGGTTTATATGGTGGAAATCTGCTGGTAAGGGCGGTAAAAAGAATATGCAGAACAATGAAATATAGGCCTATTTTAAATAGAAATATTTTAAAAATAGAAAGGTTTATAAAGAAAAACAACATAGATGCTGTCATTATCCATAACGGAGGATATGTTGGCGACGATTTATGTAATCAAGTTTTAACTGCATCATATCGATGTAAAAAACAAACAGTATGTAGAGCCTATGTGTTACACAATGATATGGAAAAAAGCTTGGCCTCTAAAATTCGATTTCGCAACTATGACAGAAAAATATCAACAGAGGCAACAGATATTCTTACAGTGTCTGCGTTTACTAGAGATCGTATAATAAATTCGTCTTATATCAGCAAGAATATACAGGTCATATATAATGGACTTACCATTAAGAATAGTCTTGATAATGAGCAGAAAAGAAAAAAAATAAATATTGAGTTGAAAAAAAATAATATTTTGATGATCGGTAACTTTTTAACTAATAAAGGTCATTTGAAATTTATAGAAGCTGCGGAAATTTTACTTCAAAAGGATCGTAATTATTGTTTTACCATAATAGGAAATGTTTATGACAAAGAGTTCTTTGATGCATGTATGAAAGCGATCCAGGAAAAGAATCTTACAGATCATTTCTCCATATATCAAGGAATTCACAATGCTGCTGAATATATTGATTTGTTTGACGTCCTTGTTGTTCCATCTCTTTTTGACGAAAGCTTCGGGTTGATTTCTGTTGAAGCTATGGCAAATGGAGTTCCTGTCGTTGCTTTTGCGTGTGGGGGGATTCCTGAAGTGGTTGAGGATGGACGGGACGGTTTTATTGTTCCTGTTGGAGACAGCAAAGCAATGGCAGATAAAATTAGATGGCTTGAGGATCATCCCTATGAAAGGGAAAGTATTGGAAAAAATTGTAAGGAAGATTATATTAGCAGATTATCTCCTGGAGTAATGATAAAAAAATATTGGGCTATCATAAATAAATATTTATAATAGAACTATCATTGAGGCTTGTGAATTGTGGTTAGAAATGCAGTTAGGAGGCCGCATATATGAAAAAAGTTGTTTTTATGTTTGTAACGCCAGCTTTGTCTGGAGATGAAAAGAAGTATAATATGCAAAAACTTATGGATTTGGGATACCATATAACAGTTGTTGATGTTACACCTGCGCTTATGCCAGAAACAGAAGCTGCCGTTTTACAAGATAGAATCAATGTGCAAGGGATAGATTGTTATCGTTTAAAAACAAAGCATGAGATTGAGAAATTTGTTAAAAGGCATTACAAGGATAGCTTTTTCTTCCCGATGTTTGCATGTTATTACCAAGTAAGATTTATATACAAGCTTTTTACGAAATATAATATTAGATATGGTTATGTGAGCCTTGGAACGGATTTTGATGAGGTTATACGTACACGGAAAAAGTCGAAGATGAGTCTTTTCAAAAGGATAAAGCCATCTTATATTGCAGCTGTGTTTTACAGCAGGGTTGTAAGAAAAAAAATAAAATATAAAGCGGCAGAGTTTTGCGCATTTGGAACTAATTCTGCAAGACAGTCTTTTGGAGGGTGTTATATGCAGGATGCACATACAAAAAAGCTTTATACTCATACACATGATTATGAGAGGTTTATGAGTGTGCCGCCTTATGATAATGGGGGAAGAAAATATTGTGTTTTTATTGATTCTTATTTACCATTTCATCCAGATAGTATAGTTGATTGGGGGATTTATATTGATCCAGAGATATATTTTAGCGAATTAAGGGAGATTCTTAGGAAGGTACAGGTTAAGACAGAGCTTGAAATTATTATTGCGGCGCATCCAAGGGCAGATTATCGCGATAAACCGCAATGTTATGGAAATTATAAAATTGAGTATGCGAAAACCGCTGAATTAATTAAAAGTGCAGATTTGGTTTTGGGTCAATTCTCTACGTCAATTGGTATGGTTGCAATTGCCAAAAAACCTCTTGGAATACTTTTGTTGCCATCATGCGATTCCGTATACGGCTGGGTAAATGCTTGTAAATCTTATGTGAAAATGTTTGAATGTGCAATGATCAGGACTCCAAAAGATGTGGAAAAGTTGTCTCTTGATTTCAATAGTAGTGCATATGACCGTTTTGCAAAACGATTTATGACAACAGGAAAAAATAATGACAGAAGCCTATGGGATGTAATCACAGAAAATATACATTAGAGAGGGAATTTCCATGTTTGATTTAGATAACTTTATTTATAAGTATGTAATTCAAAGGTCGGAAAGCATGTTCTTACAGGATATAGTCGTTAGCGAGGATATCCTAGAAAATAAAATAGCAGGGAAATCCTTGCTTGTTGTAGGCGGCGCCGGCTCTATTGGTTCGTCTTTTATTAAGGCGATTCTCCCGTTTCATCCGTCCGCACTGGTAGTTGTCGACATTAATGAAAATGCGCTGGCCGAATTAACGCGCGATTTGCGCAGCACGAAAGGGATGTATGTTCCAAAAGATTATATTCCATATCCAGTGGATTTTTCATCTCCTGTATTTCGCAAAATATTCCGCAGCCGAAAGGGGTTTGACATCGTTGCGAATTTTTCCGCCCATAAGCATGTGCGCTCTGAGAAGGACATCTATTCCATTGAGGCGTTACTGCGCAACAACGTCATCCATGCAAAACAGCTGCTTGAGCTGCTTTCGGAGCATCCGCCGCAGACATATTTCTGCGTGTCTACGGACAAAGCGGCCAATCCGGCCAATATTATGGGCGCCAGTAAGCGTATTATGGAAGATTTGATATTTTCTTATTCGGACCGTTTTCCTGTCAAGACCGCACGCTTTGCTAATGTTGCATTTTCGAACGGGTCGCTGCCTGCTGGATTCCTATCAAGGATGCAGAAGCTACAGCCGCTGTCTGCGCCGTTCGATGTACGGAGGTATTTTGTCTCACCGCAGGAGAGTGGCCAGATCTGCATGCTGGCTTGTATGCTTGGAGCAAACAGGGAGGTCTTTTTTCCAAAGCTGGAAGAGGCGCGGATGATGACCTTTGATAGGATTGCCACAGCGCTACTGGAAGAGATGGGATATATACCCCTTAAGTGCGCCAGCGAGGCAGAGGCAATAGAAAAGGCAGAAGACCTAAAGGCAGGGGGAAACCTGTACCCGGTCTACTTCTCCGCCTCTGATACATCTGGGGAGAAGGCGTATGAGGAATTTTATACTGACCGGGAGCAGGTAGACCTGGAGAGGTTTTCGTCTCTCGGTGTTATAATAGATAAAGGAATTCCAGATAAGGGCCGAGTTGACGACCTGATCCATGAATTGGATGAAGCGTTCCAAAAAGAAGGGGTAGTAAAAGAAGATGTAGTAGAAATTTTACATGGTTATCTTCCTAATTTTAGCCACTTGGAGACCGGGAAGTCCCTAGACAGCAAAATGTAGCCGTAATGTGTGTGCAAAGCATATCCAGCTGCGGCAAGCAAGGTATAGATATTTCACGATGGTTAACTACGAGTCGTTGGATATTGTTGTCACCCCCCAAATCTGTACATTTTGGCACGAAAGTACAAAGGTTTCTTTTACGGTTTATATTATTAAGAAACTTGATAGTGAAGCAATCCTTGATTTTTGTGTCTGTTAATTAAAATTTTTTATGGTTTACTGTAAGAAGTCAATAGTTGCTATTTATACACTTTCAGTACGTAGATTCTGTGCTTTTTCGATTTGCGATGTGCAAATAATCCTTTTTTAACTACAATGACTAGGAGGTTTCATTATGGGTTTTGTCATTGACAGCTTGATACCGCTGTCAATCCCCAATTTCGAGGGAAGAGAAAAGGAGTATGTGCTTGACGCCCTAAACCAGGGCTGGGTATCCACTGGCGGGGCATATATCACAAGGTTGGAGCAGGAAATGGCCACATTCCTTCATGTGGTGGATGTGGCAGCATGCCAGAGCGGAACGGCGGCCTTGCACCTTTCACTTATTGAAGCTGGAGTGATGCCAAACGATGTTGTCCTGGTACCGCCGCTTACATTCATTGCGGCGGTCAACCCGATAAAATACCAGCTTGCTACGCCCGTGTTTATAGACTGCGACGGCAGTCTCTGCATTGACCCAGAAAAGCTGGATGCATTTTGCCGGGAGGAATGTGTGCTTGGCGATGGGGCTCTGCATTATAAAGGTAGGGTAGTCAAGGCCGTGGTCGTAGTCCATGTATTTGGCAATATGGCCGACATGGAGGCCATTATGGATACCGCGGCTAAATATCATCTAAAGGTCATTGAAGACGCGACCGAGGCGCTGGGTACCCGCTATACAGGCGGTAGGTACGCAGGAAAGTATGCGGGGACCATAGGTGACTTCGGAGCCTATAGCTTCAATGGAAATAAGATCATCACGACAGGCGGGGGCGGGGCTGTTACGGCAGGAAACTCAAAGGCTGTGGCCCACATGCGCTACCTGTCCACGCAGGCAAAGGACAGCTTATATGGGTATACCCACCGGGAGGTTGGCTACAACTACCGGATGACCAACCTGCAGGCAGCCCTCGGGGTGGCCCAGATGGAGGAGCTGCCGGAATTTATCCGCAGGAAACAGCACAATTACGAACTTTATAAAAAGGCTTTGGAAGGGTTTGCCCTTGCAAGGCTGCTGCCATTCCGGGAAGGGACGGACGCGAACCAGTGGTTTTACGCGCTGGAAGTTGACCAGAAAAAAGTACGCGTAACAATGCAAAATCTCGTTAACGCATTAGAAAGGGAACGGATTCAGGCTAGGGCAGTCTGGGGGCTTATCAACGAGCAGGAGCCATATAAAGGGGAGGAGGCCTACCGGCTAGAGATGGCGCCTTATTATGCGGCAAGGGTTTTAAACCTTCCGTGCAGCACGCAGATTACGGAAGAAGAAATTGCATATGTTGCAAAAGTAGTGAAACAGCTGCTGAAAGGATTTGCAAATGGATAAAGAACAGATCGCACAGTTTCTGGGCACGCCGGAGCTATCCGTTGCGGCTGCAATGGAACGGATTGACTGTAATGCCAAGGGGATCTTGTTCCTCGTGGATGACCGGAAACGGCTGATGGGCAGCGTTACGGATGGAGATATCCGCAGGTGGCTCCTGAAAACGGGGAATTTAACAGCACCAGTAAAAGACGCCATGAAGAAGGCGCCCAAATTCCTTTTTGTAAAAGAGCGAGGACGGGTGCAAGATATATTAAAGCAGGAATCGATTACCGCCTTGCCACTTCTGAACAGTGACTGCACGGTAGCAGATATTATTCTGGCAGATCAGGCCGTGAAGGATGTGGGCCTAGCTAGGACAGGGGAGTTGTCTGGCGTGCCATTAGTCATAATGGCAGGTGGCAGAGGGACAAGACTGTACCCCTATACTCGAATCCTTCCAAAGCCGCTGATACCGGTTGCCGGCACGCCGATCATAGAAAGGATTATTGACGCGTTTGCAGCATATGGCCTCCAAAGGGTCTATATAACGGTAAATTATAAAAAGAACATGATAAAGTCCTATTTTACCGAACTGGATCCAGGGTATGAAATACGGTATGTGGAAGAGGATCGGCCGCTGGGAACTGGTGGGAGCCTGAAACTAATTAGGGAAAGGTTCGACCGTCCGGTTATCGTATCCAATTGCGATTCTCTGGTAAAGGCCGACTACGCAGAACTGTATGAATGCCATAGGCGGTCTGGAAACCAGGTGACAGTGGTTTCCGCACTGAAAAACGTGGTTGTCCCATACGGTGTGTTAAAGCTTGGTGAAAACGGTGAGATCATAGGCATGGAGGAAAAGCCAGTTCATCCTTATTTTATCAATACGGGGTTATATGTGCTGGAGCCAGAGGTAATCGACCGAATCCCGGACGGCATTATGTTTCATATGCCACACTTGATGGAGGCGATTATGAAGGACGGCGGCAGGGTAGGCATGTACCCGGTGAGCGAAGACTCTTTCCTGGACATGGGTGAATTCAGCGAGATGAAGCGGATGGAGGAAAAGCTGGAAGAAGCAGCAAGGGAGCAGCCATGAGGTTTTGCTTGTATAGAAATAAGTAAATAGAAATTTGATTATTGAGGGTGAATGTGCAGAGGAGCGTGTGCTATGAAAAAAATATTAGTGTATCCGTGCGGTACTGAAATTGGATTAGAAATATATCGTTCTTTATGCTGTTCGGTTCAATATGAGCTTATTGGCGGATCAAGTAGTTATGATCACGGAAGATTTGTATATAAAAACCATATCGATGGGCTGCCTTTTATTACTGATTCCAGTGGGGAAGATGATATTTCGAAATTTAATAAGGCGGTTGCTGCCTATGGTATTGATTTCATATACCCAGCAATGGATGGTGTATTAACCGTATTTTCGAAATACCGTAGTAAATTTTCAGCAACAATTATTGCGCCGCAAATTCAAACAGCAGAAATAACACGTTCAAAACATGCTACGTACCGCCTTTTTGAAAATAAACTGCCAATACCGACCGTCTATTTTGATCAGGATGAGGTAAGAAGCTTTCCTATTTTTGTTAAACCGGACGTTGGACAAGGGTCTATGGGAGCAAGAAAGATAAACAATGTCAGTGAATTGCAGGATATAGATTTTTTGCAAAATGTATGCATGGAGTATTTGCCTGGGCCGGAATATACCGTTGATTGTTTGACAAATGGAGCCGGAGAGCTTGTGTATGCAAGAGGGAGAAAAAGAAACCGAATAAAAAATGGCATTAGTGTTAACGCTGAGTTCGTAGATCGGAAAGAATTTGCATGGTATGCGCAGGTCATTAACCGAACATTGGAGCAACGGGGCGGATGGTTTTTTCAACTAAAAGAAACTGAGAAAGGGTCGTTAAAGTTGTTAGAAATATCATCCCGTATAGCCGGTACATCAGCAATAACAAGGTGCATAGGTGTCAACCTTCCGTTACTGACAGTGAATGTATTTAATAACATTATGGTACATCATGTCATACAAAATGATTATTTGATAGAGCTTGATCGGGCATATGAAAATAGGTATAAGGTGGGCATCAATTATTCTTTTGTATACGTTGATTATGATGATACATTGGTTGTAAATGGATTAGTCAATGTAAGTCTTGTACAATTTTTGTATCAATGTGTTAATCAAAACAAACGACTAGTACTAATAAGCAAGCACAAAGGCGATTTAGATGCAGAATTGAGTAGATATCGCCTAAAACAGCTGTTTGATCAGGTACTCCATCTGGAAAGAAATGAATCTAAATCTGACTATATAAAAGAAAGTGATGCTATTTTTATAGATGACTCTTATGGTGAGCGTAGAGTTATTCATTATGAGAAAGGGATCCCGGTGTTTGATACGCATATGGTGGAATGCCTGGTAGAGGGATGAGTATGGACAAAATAGTTATTATTGCAGAAGCTGGGGTAAATTATAATGGCCAATTGGAATTAGCCTGCAAGATGGCAGATGAAGCGAAGCAAGCAGGGGTAGATATTGTTAAATTTCAAACCGGAATTCCAGAAAAAGTGATATCTAGGTATGCAGAAAAGGCCAATTACCAGAAAGATAATACAGGGGCTGATGAAAGTCAGCTGGAAATGGTAAAGAAGCTTATGCTTAGATTCGATGAATTTATTCTATTAAAGGAATATTGCGAAAAAATTGGGATTAAATTTTTATCCACTCCATTTGATGTGGATAGTATTGATTTTCTTAATACATTAGGGTGTAATATCTGGAAGATACCATCAGGGGAGATCACTAATCTTCCATATTTGTTGAGAATTGCAAAGACCAATAAACCTATTATGTTATCGACAGGTATGAGCACTTTAGAGGAAGTAGGAAATGCCTTAGATGTACTTAAACAACATGGTGCTGGAGAAGTTACATTATTACATTGTACAACACAATATCCAACGGCATTTGAAGATGTAAATCTAAAGGCCATGCTTACGTTGAAGGATGTATTTGGTTGTAAAGTGGGGTATTCAGACCATACGAAAGGGATAGAAGTTCCGATTGCGGCAGCTGCCCTTGGAGCATCTGTAATTGAGAAGCATTTTACACTTAGCCGGAATATGGAGGGGCCGGATCATAAAGCAAGTTTGGAGCCAAATGAGCTTGCAATGATGGTCAGATCAATTCGCAACATTGAGTCCGCACTTGGAGATGGGAAAAAGAAGCCTGTAAAAATTGAAATTACAAATATGACTGCTGCGAGGAAAAGTATTATTGCAGCTAGGAATATCAAAAAAGGGGAAGTACTGGATGAAGCAAACCTTACAACAAAACGTCCAGGAAATGGGATCTCCCCTATGCGTTGGCAGGAAATAGTCGGGACGGTAGCGGTACGGGATTTTCAGGAGGACGAACTGATAGAAATATGAAAAAGGTAGCAATTGTGACAGCGACTAGGGCAGAATATGGTCTTCTTTTTCCTGTAGTAAGGGAATTGAGAAACTATGAGGATGAAAAATTAAAGATTGAACTGATCGTAACAGGTACGCATCTTTATGCAGATTATGGGAATACCGTGTCTGACATAGAGGCGGATAACATCCGGATTGACCATAAAATAAATATACCGGTTGCGTCTTCTATGGAAATGGATATATCTAAAAACCAGGCGGATACGCTGGTTAAATTTACTGACTTGTTTATGGAACAACATTATCATGCTGTCCTTTTATTAGGGGACCGTTATGAGACGCTGGCGATTGCGATAGCTGCCGGGAATACAAAGACGCCGATTTTTCATTTGAGTGGTGGTGACACTACACAAGGCGCTATGGACGAGTGGATTCGCCATTCCATTACAAAAATGGCGTTTTTGCATTTTGTAACGAATGAAAGTAGCCGGAAACGGGTGGTGCAGCTTGGTGAGGAGCCGAACCGTGTTTTTAATTATGGGTCCACAAGCATCGATAATATTCTAAAAGTGGCGGATGTGGCAAGAACGGAAGCTTTGTCGTCCGTTGGGTTAGAAGAGTGCCGGTATGCAGTCTGCACTTACCATCCGGTTACGATGGGGGATGGGGATGTAGAAACCCAGATGATGGAATTTATCGATACCGTTCGATCTTGGCCTGATTTGGAATTTGTTGTTACAAAATCAAATGCAGATAAAGGTGGCGCAAAGATCAATGAGATTTTAGACAGGGCGGAAAAACAGATTGCAAATATGCATGTATTTACTTCTTTGGGTGTAAAACGCTATTTGTCGTTAATGAAGCATTCTGAATTTGTACTTGGCAATTCCTCAAGCGGCATAGTTGAGGCTCCAGCTTTTCATATACCTACGGTAAATATTGGGGATAGACAGCTCGGAAGGCTGCAGTCAGAAAGTACAATTAATTGTGCTCCTGACAAAGATTCGATCTGTAGAGCGATTGCGAAGGCGTTAAGCAGCGAACACCGGGAAATATGTAAAGGTGTAGTAAGCCCTTATGGGGATGGACATGCCGCAGAGAGGATAGCGGCAAAAACGGTACAGGTAGTACAAGAAAGGATCGACCAGAAAAAACGATTTTATGATCTGGAATTTGGCATATGAGAAATATAGCAATCATACCAGCTAGAAGTGGTTCTAAGGGTGTAAAAGATAAAAATATACGAAATCTGCATGGAAAACCATTAATTGCGTATTCGATAGAGGCTGCATTGCGCAGTGAAGTGTTTGATGAAGTGATGGTATCTACAGATTCAGAGCATTACGCAAATATAGCAAGAAAATATGGCGCAAATGTACCGTTTTTACGGAATCATACAACAGCAACAGACACAGCCAGTTCATGGGATATGGTGGAGGAAGTTTTAGAAAAGTATAGGATATTGGAGGAAGTATTTGATACGGTCTGCCTTTTACAACCTACTTCTCCCTTAAGAAGCGCTGAAGATATAAGGAATGCTTACAAATTGTATGCCGATAAGGCTGAATTTGCCGTTGTATCTGTATGTGAGGCAGAGCATTCCCCATTATGGTGCGGGAAGCTGCCAGAAAATCACGAATTTATAAACTTTATGGATCGAGACAATATGAAGCAGAGGCAGATGGGGAGCCAATACTATCGATTGAATGGAGCAATTTACATCGTCGATATAAAGATGCTTCGAAAGGATAGGTATCTTTATCAAAAAGGAAGCTATGCGTATATTATGAGCCAGGAATGTAGTGTTGATATAGATACAGAATTGGATTTCAAATATGCAGAATTCCTAATAGGAAGAAGGAGCGGCAGCAAAACATGAATAAATTATACATTTCTATGTACCACTATATCAGAGATTTAGAACATAGCCGTTACCCTCGCATCAAAGGGCTTGATGTAAAGTTATTCCGTAAGCAAATAGAATTTATGGTAGGCAATTTTAATGTAGTGACAATGGAACAGGTGATGGAAACTGTAGAACAGGGAAAACCTCTTCCAGATAAGGCTCTGCTATTGACCTTTGACGATGGATATATTGACCACTTTATGTTTGCTTTCCCCATTCTGGAAGAATTCCGGCTACAGGGGTCTTTTTTTATACCAGGCAAAACATTTACGACCCACCGTCTGCTGGATGTAAATAAAATACATTATTTACTAGCGAGCGCTGATATCCATCAACTTGTAGCTGAGTTAAAGCGGCAGATGGATCATTACCGTGGGCAGGAATTTGACTA